>CAMZHI010000034.1 GCA_947306755.1 uncultured Clostridia bacterium
GCGACTTTGGACTTATAATTTTTTTAGAAGGAGGATAAATGGAACAACAAGAAATTACAACACAGGCATGGATTCCGTTAGATAAAATATTTAATAATGGAATTATTAAACTAAAAAATAAAAATTATATTAAAATAATTAAAGTCAATCCTATTAATTTTTCATTAAAATCTAATTTAGAAAAAGAAGCTATTTTAAATTCTTATAAAATTTTTTTAAAAACCTGTAATTTTGATATTCAAATTATAATTCAAAGTTGTAAACAAGATTTAAATAAAAATATTGAAAATATAAAAAATAATTTAAAAAAAGAAAACAAAAAATCTTTAAATGAATTATCAGAAAATTATTTTGATTTTATTATAAAATTTAATTCAATAAAAAATTCATCTTGCAAAAATTTTTACATCATAATTTCAAATGAAAACCAAGAGAATTTAGAAGAAAATATTTTTCAAGAATTAAATGAAAAATATTTTAAAATAAAGGAATGTTTATTTAGATGTGGAAATACAGTTAAAGATTTAAATTCAAAAGAACAAGTGAAAGAGGTTTTGAATAGTTTTTTTAATACTAGATTATATTTGATGTGAGAGGTGAGAAAGATAAATATTATACTTAATAAATTAAAAAAATTAATTAATAATAAAAAAATTAAAAATAATAATAATCAAAATAATTTAGATTTTTATAAAGGAATAAGAAATTTACAAGATGAAATTGCTCCAAGTTATATTAATATTAATAATCCAAAATATATAGAAATAGATAATATGTATTATTCAGGATTAATTGTTGTTAATTATTATAGGGAACAAAATGATTTATTATTAAAAAATATATTAGAAACTAATATAAATATGAATATATCAATGTTTTATGAAAAACAAGATCAATATAAAACTATAAAAGATTTAACATATCATATAGGAAATGTAGGAGTAGATATAAAAGATAATAATCAAAATAGAGAAGATATTGATATTGCAATATTTACTTATAATGATGCTAAGTATATAAGAAAAGAAATGCAAGTAAATAATGAGGATTTATATTTTTTATATATTTATATTAATATATTTTCAGATAATTTAAAAGAGCTAGAACATAATATTAATAGTATTGAGGGAATGTTGCAGAGTAAAGGAATGCAAACAAGAAGAGCTTCATTTAGGGAAGAACAATTATTTAAAAGTTGTTTACCTATTTTTAAAAATAATGAAGATATAAAAAATTCTGCAAGAAGAAATATATTAACATCAGGAATTATTTCAACATATCCATTTATTTCCTCAAATATTTTTGATGAAAACGGAATTCTAGTTGGAAAAAATATTTATAATAATTCTCTTATATTTGTAGATAGATATAATACAGAAAAATATAAAAATGCAAATATGTGTATATTTGGGACATCTGGAGCAGGAAAATCTTTTTATACAAAATTATTAATTTTAAGATATAGGTTATTAGGGATAGAACAATATGTAATAGATCCAGAAAGAGAATATATTAGTTTAACTAAAGCTTTGGAAGGAACAGTAATAAAAATAGGACCATCTTCAAGTGAATTTATCAATGTTTTAGATATTAGGGAAGAATCTCTTGAAGAAGGAGAAAAAGGATATTTAGCAACAAAAATATCAAAATTAATTGGATTTTTTAATTTAATTTTTGGAAATTTAAATGAAGAAGAAAAAGCAATTTTAGAAGAAAAATTAATTGAAGTATATAATTTAAAAAATATTAATTTTGATGATAACAGTTTGTTTAATTATGATAAAGAAAATATTATTTCAAAAAAATTTAAGTCAAGTAAAGATATGCCTATTTTAGAAGATTTATATAATATTTTAAATAAAGATGAAAAAAATAAAAAATTTGCAATAAAATTAATTCCTTTTATAAAAGGCTCATTAAATTTTTTTAATAATTATACAAATGTATATTTACTATTTTTTAATAAATTATCAAACATAGATATATCAAGGCAAGAAAAATAAAATAGAATAAATTAAATTTTTAAATAGTAAAATATTAATAGGGTAAAACTTAAAATAAAAAAATTGACTACAGAAATGATTGCTTCTTTTGCACCAGAAGTATAATTTAATAGGATTTTTGAGAAATATCAGGTTTAATATCCTGATATTTCTTGCATTTAAGGTAATAAGGGTATTTACATATTTTAAAAATGATGTTATAATAATAACACGAACATAAGTTCTGCATAATGGAATTAGATAGGTGTTAATTATGGAGCAACAATATCAAGAAGAGCTATTAGATAATTTAAATCATATATATGGACTTAATAATCATTTTAAGAACACAATACTAAATTATACAAAATATTTAAAATTATTGAAGGAAGATAAAATAAAAGATTTATGCAATGCAAATATTGTTATTAGATGTCCAGATGATATTGATACTGAAACAGATAAACTTGTGGATTTGCTAGTAGATATTTTAAAACATTACAATATAACTACAAATGAGTGTTATTATATAAATAAACGTGAACTTAAAAGCAACAATGCTGTTAGTTTTATCAAAAATAAAATAATTGTAATCGATACAATTAAAATGTATACAACATTATATTGTAACTTAGAAAATGTACGCAGACAAATCACATTAAACAATGATAAAGTATTTATAGTAATAGCAAGCAAAGACGATGCTGCAAAATCAAGAGATTATAATGATATATTAGCTTGGTTTATAAAATTAGAACTACCCGACCGAACGTACAAACAACAATATATAAAAAGCATCCTAGAAAAAAATGATATAACTGTAGCAACTGGTTGTAATTTTATTGAGAGACTAGCACAAGGTGAAAATGGATTTATAAATGAGTGGTTATTAACTATAGTTATTGATTGTAAAATTAATAATGTTAGCACAATAACAAATAAATATTTAAGCAAATTTGAAGCAAAAATAGAATTAACAGATTTAGACACAATTGATGTAACTAATGAAAAATCGAGTAGTAAGTCAGCCCTACAACAATTAGATGCACTCATTGGACTAGATGATGTTAAAAAACAGATACATCAAATAGTAAATTATGTGAAAGTAAATAAAAACCGTGGTACTATGCCAATGTTACATATGAGCTTCGAGGGACCAGCAGGCTCTGGTAAAAATGAAATTGCTAGATTAGTAGGTCAGATTTTTAAAGAGGAAAACATATTATCAAGCGGCCAATTTATAGAGGTATCAAGAGCTGATTTGGTTGCTGGTTATGTGGGTCAAACAGCTTTAAAAACACAAGATGTGATTGGCAGAGCTAAGGGCGGAGTACTTTTTATTGATGAAGCATACAGCTTAGATTCAAGAGATAGTGACAAAGATTATGGCACTGAGTGTATTAGTACGTTAATAAAAGCTATGGAAGATTACAGAGATAATTTGTGTGTAATTTTAGCAGGTTATACACAAGATATGGAACAACTTTTAAAATCTAACAGGGGCTTTTCATCACGTATACAGTTTAGATTAAAATTTAATGATTATACAGCAGATGAGCTTTACAAGATATTTAAAAAGATGCTTCAAGATGATGGCTATAAATTATCAGCTAATATTAGACAAGTATTAGTAGAACATTTTAATAAAGTCAGATTAAAAGATGATTTTGGTAATGGCAGATATGCAAGGTCACTATTTGAAAAAATTAAATTTGAACAAGCTGATAGGTGTGCTACAGATGCTATATCAGATGCAAATGTTATAACAAGACCAGACGTTATAAATGTCGTACATCGTTTAGAACTAGATATACCAAAAGCTAAAAATAGAATCGGTTTTGCAATGTAAGAGGTGTTAATAAATGGAACTAAGAGAGTTACAGAAACAAGAAGCAATTAAAAGATTAGAAATCATAGAAAAGGTGAACAATGTACACCATAATGTACTTAAAGAGTTTAAACAAGACGAAAGTATATATTACAGCGAACGCATTAATTCAAATTTTGATGGTATATTATATTGGATTAAAAATAAGCTTGAATTTGTTGATGCTGTACAAGAAATCGAAGATAAATATAATTTATTTGTTTATCATTGTATTTTGAATCATATGCAAAACGGCTTGTGGCTAAGTATGTTATTTGTTTCAAATGAACCAGAAAATTGGACACAAGAACAAGAAAAACTTAAAGATGGTTTGCCTGTAGCTTATGTTTATGATTTTGGTGGATATGGATCAGAATTTGGAACTATACAAATAGCTGGTACAAACGGCGGATTAACACGACTAAATTAAAATTAAAATATGCTTGAAACACATAAAAATGCAAAATAAAGAACTTTTTGTTAAGATTAGTAATCTATTGCTTGGAGGAGAATAAAGTTAAAATGAAGGTAAATTTAAACAATACTATAACAGATGTAATAACACTTGTAAGAACTAAATACAGTCATACAATTGATATAATACTACACGAAGATATACTTACACTAGAATATATGTATACTATTGCAGATGATAGAGATGTTTACCAATTAATACAAGTAAAAGAGTTTGATGATAAATTAAGTATAGAATTTTTAACAAAAAACATATGCAAAATTATTGATATAGCTGAACTTGAAGATATATTTGAAATGTTACATAGACATAGTACTAAACAAAAGTATACATCTGTAGAAATTAAATTTATAAAAGAAAAATATGTTAAAGGTACGAAGATAAGACTGATTAAAATGTATGATTTACTAGCACCGGCACCAGAAACAATTGGTACAGTTACTTCTGTTGATGATATCCGGTCAACTTCAAGTAAACTGTGAAAATGGTAGTAAATTAGCATTAAATGTTGGTATAGATGATTTTGAAATTATAAATGATGAATTGGAGGTAAAACAAGATGCCAAATAAAAAGCATATCGCAGAGTTATATAGTTTATATGAAGATAAAATGCAAGATTACATTGTTACCGAAGAGTTCTCTAAATTACGCAGAGAAATTATTAATAAAACAGACATATTAAATAAAGGTTTAACAGATAAGCAAACAGATTTATTACAGGAAATTTTAGAGTTAGAACATCATAAAGGAGCTTTAGAAGATGAACAAGTATTTATATTTGGTTTTGATTTAGCTATTAGATTATTTTTAGATGGCTTAGTAAATGCTGATAATGTGGAGGTTAGTTAAAGATGCAAGAAAGTATCATTAAAGATTTATATATTAATTATTTAGAAAATGGTGAAATCCCTCACAAATACCATATTTTATTTGAAAGAGTTGATACTACAACAAAAGAACTTAGCAAAGTAATGAACAAGAGGAATAAAAAGAAATTAAATAGGCTATGTAATGATTATGAAGAAATTATCACTATTGAGGCTGATACTGCATTTAAAGATGGATTTTCATTTGCAGTAAAACTGATGTCAGAGGCATATGCTAATAAATAATACCATCAGAATTAAACTCTGATGGTATTATTACTATTCTGTTTCATCTTGAGTTCTTGTTAACAGCTCTGAAATTTTACACTCTAAAGCCTCACATAATTCATCTAAGTCTTGATATAAAACAGATTTATTGACTTGATTAATCATATTTTGAAAATTAGTATAATTTAATAACTTTTCACCTTTTACAGCACGTATATTATTTAGCTTATTAAATAAAGCATATTTAGTATAGCCTTTACTTTCTAATAATGCAACTGCATTTAATTTTAACATTGTAAATACCCCCTTTTTATAGATATTTACGTATAGTTTATAAAATATATATTTTATAAATAACTCTTTTGAAAATACTCACTTAACTATTTACTTTTTATAAAAAAAGTGATATATTCCATATAGATGATTTAATTGAATTTTGTTGCTAGTGACATCATTAAATACACAAAAAAAGGATGATTATTATGTATGGTAATAAACTTATGAAAATCAAATATTAAAAAATACAAAAGAAAGAGGTATAATATGTATTGTAAAAATTGTAGAAATGAAATCGGTGAAAATGAAAAATATTGTGGTAAATGTGGTGCTAAGGTAGACAATAATCTCTCAAATGTAAATATTAATGATAGAGTTGATGAAACTAAGTCTAATAATAAAAAAACGATAAAGATTAAATTTACTTATGTAGTAATTGGAATAAGTGTTTTGTTTTTAATACCTACGTGTATCGTGTTTATAAAAAACTCAAAAAGTGTGATAAATTCACCTAAAGAAACACAAGTTACTGTACCAATTAATACTATAAATACTAAAGATTCAGTTTCTACAAAATCTAGTAAATTAGATGTAGTTGATAGTACAAATAAAGAATTTAAAATAAATGCTATGGAATTAGTAACAGCACTAACTAAATCAGTTGAACAAAAAGCAAAAGAAGATAATGAACCATTATTAGTAAAATTTAATTATAAAAAATTTAATAATGCGGATAAAAATATGAACTCATATATTATTGGTTCAACATTTCAGTTACAAGGTAAAGGCGTATATCCCGCTTTTGATATTGGAGAAGATATAACAACAGGAAATGTCATATATATAGGTATTAGTTATCCATATGAAGGTTATAGTGGAAGAAATTATCAATATTCAGCTATAGAACACAACTACAGATTATTAAAAATTGCACTAACAAATATAAATCAGATAGAACTATGGAATACAATTAAAACAATTAGGAACTCAGAAAATAATACTACTAAAAATGAAGAATATTATAATAACGGTTTAAATGGTGTATATTATGGTATTTTAGATGGGTATACAAGAAATGATGGTACTATAAGTGGAGAATACTGTGTATATAAGGTAGAACCTAATAACTAATATAAATACATTGGAATTAATACAAAGGAGAAATAATAATGTATTGTAAAAATTGTGGAAAAAAAATAAAAGAAGGAAATATTTTTTGTACTAACTGTGGGACCTCAATCTATAAGGATATAGATGAAAAAAGTGAGAAGAAAGAAAATAATATCAACAAAAACACAATTAAAATAAAATTATGGCAAGCTATTGTTGGAATTTGTGCAATTATAGCTATTTTAATGAGTGTGATATTTATTAATTTAAATCGAGAAAAAGGACCAATAGATGATATAAAAAAAAGTGAACAATCTTATATTAAGGAAAATGAGGATAATGCTATAGATGAAAATACTTCATATAAGGACAACATTGATGAAGACAAAAAAGAGGAGAACAATTTAGAAAAAAGTAATATAGATGAAAACAATAATATCGAAAAAATTTCAATGGATATTTATATAGATAGTAATGGAAATGCACAAGTGACTGAAGAATGGGAATGTAGTGTTAAAACAGGAACAGAGTGCTATCATCCATATTATAATTTGGGGAATTCTGTAATATCTAATCTTGTTGTATCTAACATAAAACGAAACTACACAACTATGAATTCTTGGAATGTATCAGCTCCATTTAATGATAAAGCGTATAAATGTGGTATAAATAAAGTTAACAATGGTGTGGAATTATGCTGGGGAATAAGTGAATATGGGGCAAATACATACATAATAAAATATAATATATCAAATTTTGTAACTCAATTAAGCGATAATCAAATGATATATTGGACTCTGATACCATATGATTTTTCAAATGATATTGGTAATGCTACAATAAAAATCTATTCAGATACATATTTTGAAAATACAATAGATGTATGGGGATACGGAAATTATGGTGGACTATGCTATGTTAATGATGGAGCAATTTATATGCAAACAGATGGAGCATTAGATAAATCAGAATATATGACAGTCCTTGTTAAATTGCCAAATCATACTTTTAACACAAAAAATAAATTAGATAATGACTTTAACTATTATTATAAAATGGCTGAAAAAGGGTCGGGAAAATTTGAAAGTGAAAATACAGATGCAAATACAACTCAAAATAAAAATACTACTAGTTATCAAAATTCAATTACTACTAACAGTAATTTAAACAAAAAGAAAAGTTATACTTATGTTTTTACCACCAATGGAGGAGCAATATTAAAAAATACAACATCTGATAGCCCTTATACTTGGTTTGATGCAGTGTGTACAAATTGTGGAACAAAAAGTAAAAATCTATTAAATAAGAGTGCATCTTTTTCATTTATAGGAAGTCAATCAACAGATACATATAAAACCAAATCATTATGCGATAGTTGCAAAAAATGGTCGGATATAGAAATTACTTGTCAAAGAATAGAAAAATAAATAAGTAATATAGGGGGATAAAAAATGTGGAAAAGAAATAACAAAAGACGATTTATTTTGCACTAACTGTGGTACACCAGTTCATAAGGATAAAGAATTAAAAAAAGAAAGATAGCGTGAAAGATGAAAAATTGAAAATAGAAAAGAAAAAGATAAAGGATGATGAGCAGACAGATATATATAATAAAAAGCTATTAGGAAAAATTGCGTTGATTTCAGTTAATGTAATAGCAATAGTACTTGTAATAGTAATGCTTGTGCTATATTTTAATAAAAACAATAAAATAGAAAATCAAGATGCTAATATAGATAGTACAGAGACATCAAAGACAGCAAATATCGAAAAGACAGATGAAAAATCTAAAAACGAGGTAAAACAAGCAAGTACAAATGATTGGACATAAAAATAGTAATTCAAAAGATGATAGTCATAAGTGAACTATCATCTTTTAATACGTTATGTGACCAGTATTATATGATTTTGATTATATTAATTATATAATAACAAAGAGGAGCGTGAGAAAATGAATACAGGATTTAAAGAGCTAGATAAGTTAATAGACTTAAATGAACCACAATTAATAGCAATAACAGGTTCTACTTTAGTAGATATGTTATCAGGTGATATAGCAAATAATATTTGCTTGCATCAAGAAAAGGAAGTACTTGAAATTGTAAGTCATAAGAAAGAGTATTTAATTAAGAGATTATTTGTAAATCAAACTGATATGGGCTACAGAAATTGGACCTTAAAAGACAAATATACAGATGCACAATTAAAACAGATAGGACAAGCTACCGTTAATTTAATTGAAGTTACTAAGAGATTGCCAACTATATTAGAAACAGAAATAATGAATTTAAAAGATATTAAACAGTATATAGAAGCTTATGCAAATAATTATGCTGACAGAGATACTATAGAAACATTAATTGTACTTGATATTTTCCCACTTAACAATAAATATCATATTGAAAAATATGAAGGAGAATGTGTTGGATTTATAAAAGATATAAGTATGATATGTAAAAGGTTAAAATGTCCTATCTTATTCATATATTTTGGTGATTTTAAAAGAATAAAATCATATGTAGATAAAATTATAATTGCAACAGATAAAGAGCTTCAAAATCGGGATATTGAGCTTAGAAGTATATAATAAAAATAATATTATTGGTTCTTGTGATTTAAAATATAACAATAAGCTTAGAAAATTTGAAGATATTTAAAAGGAGGAGCAGTACATTATTATAGTAATTGTCCATTCTGCAAAGAAAACGATAATAAGTTTTTTGTTATTTTAAATCAAAGAGTTTTTCATTGTTTTAAGTGTATGAAAGTAGAAGATGTTATAAGATTTGTAAGTGAAATAGAGAGTATATCCTATGATGAAGCAGCAGATATTTGCAAAAGTTATTTAAAAGAGGAGTGATTTAATGAAACAGATATTATATGAATTAAACGAGAAAGTTGCAGAATTTTATCATAAGCAACTATACACTGTAGCATTAGAATATTTAAAGTCTAGAAATATAAATAATAATACTATAATAGGTTTGAAAATTGGATATGCAAGTGATGATAATAGCTTATATAGCTATTTAAAAGAGGAAGGTTATACAGATGATGTTATTTTAGCATCAGGTTTATGTAGCAAAAAAGAAGATGACGGCTTTACTGATAGATATAAAAATAGGATTATATTCCCTATCATAAATGAAGAAAACAAAGTTGTAGCATTTGGAGCACGTGTACTAGATGATAGTAAACCAAAATATATTAATAGCCCAGAAAATATAATATATTCAAAAGGTAGAAATTTATATGGAATAAATATAGCAAAAGATTATGCACAAGATGGTTTAATATTAGTTGAAGGTTATATTGACTTTATTACTATGTATCAGGCTGGTTTTAAAAATGTTGTAGCTTTATTAGGAAATGCAACAGCAACAGCACAAGCAGAATTAATTAAGAAATATACAAATAAAGTAATATTACTTTTAGATAGTGATATGGCAGGACAATGTGCTGTGGAAAGAGCTATAGAAAAATTTAAAGCATATGATATTAAATATACTAATATTAAATTAGAAGGTGCTAAAGATGTAGATGAATTTATAAACAAATATGATATTGATAGTCTTAAAAATCTATTAAATTAATACATCTGAAGACGCTCATAATTAGTTTTAAGCTACTTTTATATATGCAGACAACAAGTTACATATCTAAAATTGCAGTAAAATAAAAAGATAATAATATTAAAAAAATGTAAATAAGCAGGTTATTTATGATATACCTGTCTTTTTTAATCAAAAGAGGAGCGTTTATAAAGGTATACTTTTAGATACTCTATATTTATATCTATTTTTACGTCTATAAATATATCAAAATTATTTTGCAGATGTCTGTAAAGTACGATAGACTTTTACGAACAGATGTGCTATAATTATTGTGGGTATATTGATAGGAGGAATTATTAATGGATCAAAAAGTGTATGGTTATATTAGAGTATCTTCTAAGGATCAAAATCCAGAAAGACAGATACAAGCTATGTTAGCCGAAGGTATTACAGAAGATAGATTATTTATTGATAAGCAAAGTGGAAAAGATTTTAACAGACAAGAGTACCAAACTTTGAAAAGAATGCTAAAAGATAGTCCTGGAAGTTTATTAGTAATACTTTCAATCGACAGACTTGGTAGGAATTACGAAGAGATTATTAATGAGTGGAAAATACTAACAACAGAGTGTAAAGCAGACATCAAGGTGTTGGATTCACCATTGTTAAATACAACATTGTACAAAGATTTACTTGGAAGTTTTATTTCTGACCTAATATTACAAGTTTTATCATTTGTTGCAGAGCAGGAACGTACATTTATAAGGACTAGACAAGCGGAAGGTATTGCAGCAGCTAAAGCTAAAAATGTTAAATTTGGTAGACCATCTGCTGTAGTTCCAGAAAACTTTGAGGAAGAGTATAAAAAGTGGAAATCAGGTCAACAAACAGCTGTACAAACTATGAAACATACAAATACTAAGAAATCAACATTTTATAAATTTGTAAAAATATATGAATAAAAAATATGAGTAGTTAAAAAACGATTAAATGAAGCAATAAATAAAAGATATTGCTTTATTTTTTTTCACTTATTTTGATAAATAAACTTGTAAAAATAAAAAAATTTCAAAAAACACTTCACAAATCAAAAAAAATATGTTAAAATTAAATCACAATTGTTATTAAAATTCAAAATCAAAAGAAAAGAGGTGCTATTATGGAACTTGAAAGATACTACAGATTAGAGGAAATTGCAGATATTTTTACTGGTTATCCAAGAACTTTATTGAGATGCAAGTCAGATAAAGAAAAATTATTAAATATAATGCAAGTCAAAATAGTGAATTGGCAAGAAATAAAAAAAATTACTAGTGGTATGAATATTGATAATACAATAGAATTAATAAATTTTCATAGAAGATATGACAAAAAAATTAGATATATGCAGAAAGGAGATATTGTATTTCCAATAAAGTCACGGAATAGATAATACAGAAGTTATTTTGATTCAAGAAGAACCGAAAGAAATATATATTTATGATGCAACAGTAATAGTAGTAAAAATTGTAGATTTAACAATAGATCCTAGATATGTTTATATAATGCTGAATTCTGATACAATAAAATATAAATTAAAAGAAATAGAATGGCAGAGAGCAAATATGTCAAGAGGAAATACAATAAAAAGAAAGACACTTGGAACAAATCTAGTACCACGACTTACAACTGATATTTTAGAAGGTATTAGAATTATTAAATTAACAGAAGAAGAGAGACATAAGATAGTAGAAGATTATAACAAAATAAATAAAGCACAAGAGGATTTTAATAATAAATTAAATAGACTACAAACACAAAGAAAAGAAATGCCAACAGAGGAATAGTTCAAAAATAAAAAAAGAGTAAAGGTCACAGCCTGCGAAACTTTAACCTTTACTGCCGAAAACAAAAATATACGCTATAAGTGCGTCTATTTGTAATGTTTTCTTATATTAATATAACACAAAAATAAAAAAAAGTAAATATATTAAGCCAAACTTTAGGAGGTGAGTGTTTTGGTGATGATGCAAATACTGGTATTAATTTTACAAAAGAAAAAAGTAAGAGTTAAAATATTTAGATTTACGGAAGTCTTATTTAATGTTAAAAAAAGACATAATTATATTTATTATTGTATAAAAAGCAATAAAAACCAAGAGATATAATGTTAAAAAATTAGGAGGAATTAAAATGAAAAAAAATATTTTAAATAAAAAGAAAATGATAGAAGTCTTAAAAAAAGGGGAAAAAAGTGTAATGCAAAGTTCATATACAGAAAGCGAGAAAAAAATACTGGCATATGTATGGAATTATGCATTATATAAAGTTTTTAATGTAAAAAGTTTGTATTATACGGAGGGAAGACCCTATTGGAAAATTGAAGATTACATTGATGAAAATCAATTTGAAATAAACGAAAAAGAGCATTATGTAGAATTTATTTTGGATATAATATACGATTATTCAACAGTGTTATCTACAGTAGAGATGTATAAAGCAAGGTATGAAGTGTCTGAAAAAGACAACACAATGTTGATATTATGGGATTATGTTATGACCGTTGTAGATGATTTTTTTGAGATATTGTACAGAATTGAGTATTATGGCGATGTAAAATTAGCAATTGAAAGCATAAAAAATGAAGATATACCAACTGAAGAGGATGGAAAGAGTCTTTTGTTTGAAGTTGACAAAGGAGATAAACAATCAAAGATTAATTTAATGAAAAAATTGAGAGCAAAAATAACTAAAGATGAGTTATCAGAAGAGAATATGATTAAAAAAATACCAGATACAATAAAGTATTTAGAATACATGAGACAGAAGATAGAAGAATCTGAAGTATTTGAAGATAGTAGAACAGATTTCTTATATTGGATAGATTTGTTTTTAAATCAACTTTCAAGTAAAGATGAAAAAATAAATAAAGAACTAGATGAAGAACTAGATGAAGAACTAGATGAAGAAGATATAAATTATAAATTCCAATTTGAGAGTTTAAAATATAGAGAAAAATTGATGGATAAAAAAGCAAAAATGTCAAAGAATAGCTTGAAAGAATATTTAGCGGAACAGATAAAAGAATTTCTAGAAACTTCTTGTTTAGTCAGAAGTCTAATTTTGTATTATACACTACAAGATGTACCTTCATTAAATATTAAGAGTGAAAGAATAAGTAAAATTGAGAGATTATTTAATTCCTTTATTTACTGGCATGTTATGGTTTTAGTTTTCTTTTTCAGAAATCACTTGAATTAATCGAGAAAAAATTGAAGAAAGTAGAAATATTTCTACTTTCTTCAATAACTATATAATTGAGGAGGCAAAGAATATGAAAAATAAAGCAGACAAAGTAATACGTTTATTTGATATTAAAGATAATAGAGAAAGCAAAGAAGAATCAGAAGATAAATTCAAATCAATAGCAAATTGTATTGCTGATATAAAAAAGAGAAAATACTTAAGTGTTACAAAAATTGCTGAAATAGCTAATAAAATATTAGGTATAAGCGAACTTGATGGTGCAGTAATGAATCTACTTTTAGTTGATGCAAAAGCACAAAAAGAGAATTTTAGTTTAATAAATGGCATTCCAAGTCGATACATTCCGACAGAGCTTGGATCCAAATACTGTGAAGAAAGTAATCAAAAAAGCTACATTTTTTTCTTGTGGAGTGCAACTTTTGTTTTAGAACTATTAAATATAAATTTAGATGATGATATAGATGATGAAATGATAGAAAGAATACAAAAAAAACTTGAAGAATATCATATATATGTTAATTTAGATTTTGATACTGTTAAAGAAAATGTGCGAGCTTTTAAGAGAAAAATTTGGGGCAGGAGATAGATTAAATGGAAGAAATAGATAAGCTAAGTGGAATTTATAAAAATGGATATGGATATGTTGCAAAGTCAATTATGAAAAATAGGAACATATCGATTAAAGCTAAAGCAGTGTATGCATATTTAGCCAGTTACGCAGGTAAAAAATCTACAGCATATCCTCCTATAAAACTTATGTGTCAAGACTTACGAGTAACTCCATCAAGTTTAAACAAATACATAAATGAACTTGTAAATTGTGGGCTAATTTCTAAAACTAAAAATAGAAGTGATGATATGAGGTTTGAGAACAATCTTTATACAATTAATCAAGATGCAATTATTGATGAGCCATCATATAAAATTTTCACTATGGAAAATATGGTAGATGAAAAAAACATAGATGGAAAAAACCATAGACGGAAAAACCGTAGACGAAAAAATATATACTAATAATAATAGTAATAATAATAACAATAGTAATAATATTAGTATTATAAATAAGAAGAGGGCAAAAGCTCTTTCTCTGGAAGAACTAAACGAATTAATTAATATATATTTTAAAGATACTAAAGATAGTATTAGAGAATATGTTATTAATTATGCTAATAGTTTATCTGAATTTGGTAAGCCATTTAAAAATGGGCTTCAGTTTAAAGCTTTTGCACAATCTATAAACTCAATATCAGAAACTCAAGGAAAAATAGATTGTTTACTCTATTCAATAAGGAATCAATATAAAGATGTTTATCCAGAAAGATTTATGAATAAAGCTAACGATATGCAAAATTCTAATATTGAAAAAAATAAAGATAAAAAAGAAGAAATAGATTATAGTGTGCTAAATGAATTAGAAGTATATTAAAAATAGCATTTTTAGAACATAAAAATTTAAATAACGAACGATTATGATACTTTAAAACAATTGCGGCTGTAAGCTAATATAGTTTACAAATTTTAAAAAATATTATATATTTTAAAGGAACTTTAAGACAAAATTAGAATAATTAGATATAAAATGTTACAAAAAGGAATGAAGAGAATGAATGTTTCAGTAGGATATTGTAGAGTATCAACTGTATATGAAGAACAAAAAAAGTCTCTGGAGGAACAGCAAAAGCAGTGGAAAGAGCTGGCAAAAGAAAAAAAGTATGTAACTGCAAAATGTGGAGCTTTTTATAAAAGAAATGGTGACAAACTACAATGTTGTGGAATGTATGTTGATGAAGGAATTACAGCAAAAGATTATAGACATAGAGAAGCTTTTAAACAAATGATAGAAGATGCAAAAGAAGGAAAATTCAATACAATATTTGTTGAAGATGTTTCAAGATTTTCTAGAAATGCTGAACTTGGAATAAAAACATATAAAGATTTAAGACAATATGGAGTCAATGTACATTTTAGGAAGGAAGGACTAGATACAATTGATGTAAATAACGATTACATTTTAACTTTTGCATTTGGTATGGCAGAGAAAGAAAATCAAATGAAATCCGAGAGGGTAAAGTGGGGAATTTCAAGAGTGCACAACGATGGTAGAGTAAATACAACACCATCAATTGGATATAGAATGAAAGCAGTTGATGAAAATAATAATAAAAAAGGAATATTAGAAATAGATCCACAAAAAGCAGAAGTTGTTAGATATATATTTTATTTATATACAGAAAGATTGGAAGGTATGCATAATATTGCATTAATTTTAAATAGTAGAGGCATAAAAACAAAGAAAAATAAAATATGGTCTCAAAATACTGTTAGAGTAGTATTAAACAATGAGTTATACATAGGGGAACAAGTGATGCACAAGTCTGTGTCTGGAGATATAACAAGAAGAGAAAGAAAGAAAATTCCGAGAGATGAGCAAATTAGAGTTCATAAAGAAGAATTAAGAATAATAGATGACGAGACTTGGAATAAGAAAGAGATGATAAAAAAAGAAAGAAGCCAAAATCTGAGGAAGCACAAAGGTCATTCAACTAAACATATTTTTTCAACATTAATATACTGTGCAAATTGTAAATCCGTGTATTTTAGAACAAAAGTAAATGAATTTCATAAAATAGATGGCACAACAAGTGGAGGGAATTACGAATGGGTTTGTATGGGAAGAAATCATCACGGAAAAGAATATTGCAATGGAAATAGATATGTTATAGATGAAGAAAAAATGAAAGCTTTTTTAAAGAAGCAATTAGAACAAAAGCAAAATAAAGATGAAGAGTATTTGTTGGAAATTTATAAAAATAAAAAAATGGAAGATTTAAATAACATAGATATAAAAGAATTACAAAAAGAAGAAAAGGATTTAACAAGACAAATGAATGAATTAAGAGCAGAAAAAGTAAAATATGGTATGGACGAAGATATATATTCAGAGCAATTCCAGCTACTACACAATAAAATCTTAGACTTAAAAAAACAATTAAAAGACTATGACAATATTCAAAAAGATATAAAGATGGCAGAAATAAAATATAAAGAGTATAAAGAAACATTAAAAAACATATTAAAGAAGAAATTAACAAATGAGGATTTAAAGAAAATATTCAATAAAATTGAGGTATATGGAGAAACTATAGATAAGAAAAAGAATATATATATTTATTTGGAGTATAAATTTTTAGATGAGATACAAACAGAACTATTCAGGGAAGATGAAATAAATCCAGAAACAGGAGTATGGGAAGGAACATCAATAACTAAATCATTTATTCCATTTGTTTAATCATTAAATTAGAGTATATTACTAAATTTTGTAATATACTTTTTATTTATTAAAAAATAGTAATTATACAAATGTAGAATTAAATAATAAATTAATAATTGCAGATGTATATGAATTAGGTGAAGATAATTTAAAATTTGGACTCTTTGTTTTTGTAGAATTATTTTGGGACAAGATTAAAATAAATAGAAAAAATAAAAAAGCAATTTATTTAGATGAAATTTGGAGATTAATTGGAGTAACTTCAAATAAAGATGTAGCAGGGTTTATTTATAAAATATTTAAAACAATTAGAAAATATGGAGGAAGTGCTGTAGCTATAACTCAAGATATTTCAGATTTATTTAGTTTAGAAAATGGCATTTACGGAAAAAGCATTTTAAATAATTCAAGTATTAAATCATTTTTCTCATTGGAAGAAGAAAATATTAAAATTTTATCAGAAAATATTAATTTGTCAGAAAAAGAAAAAATAGAAATTAAATCTTTAAAAAGAGGTGAAACCCTAACGTTTATTGGTGACGAACATATATTAGTTAATGTTGAGGCATCTGATTATGAAAAGAAATTAATATTATAAATAT
>CAMZHI010000035.1 GCA_947306755.1 uncultured Clostridia bacterium
ACTTTCTTTTAAAAATCATATCATATAACTCATTATTCATTGACTCACCTCATTTATCATATTATCATAAAAACATGTTCTTGGCAAATTGGGACCGGTTGTCATTGGGGACGGACCTTTTTGACAACTAACTAATAAGTTGTCAAAAAGGTCCGTCCCCAATGACAACCGGTCCCATTTTGCCAATTTTACATTTCTAGTTACTCTTTAATTCTTCAAAAATCTTATGTATCTCTATATTATTCTTTTTCATATTAACTGGTCTTAATTCATTATTTGTAAAACAATGCTTTGTCCAGGCTTTAATGACTTCTTTCCCTGTATTATTTTCAATTACCTCATACGTTACTGTCATTCTTACGCCATTATATTCTGTTACTATTGGTCTAATTATTATTATATCTCCACTCGTAACATGATTTAGATATTTACAATTAACTTCTAATGTAGGTATAGTGTATCCATTTTCTTCTAAGTATTCCATCGGAATCCCCAACTCTTTTAACCACTTGCATCTTGCTTCTTCCAAAAATCTTATATAATTCGAATGATGTACTACACCCATTTTATCAGTTTCATAATAGTTTATTTCTCTTTTATATTCAAATTTCAATTTCAATCTCCTCGCCGATTTTTCATTCTTAAATAGCTATTTGATTTATAGTTTCTAATAGCTCTGTCCATGTTTTAACACTTTTAATGTTTTCTTTTTTCATAGATTTTTTAGTAATATCTGACTCAAATCCTATTACATGTATTCCTAACTTTTCTTTAATTGCTACACAATGCTTTGGTGAATCATCTACAAATAACTCAATTCCCATTTTTTCACAATCTTTGGCCTTGTTTGTACTACTAAATACTATATCATCATATTCTATTTCATATTCTTTTAATTTTTCTATAGTTACTTCTTGTGCATTTGGAGGAAATATATCGTTACCTCTTGCAGTAATAAATATGATTTTATGACCTTTTTCCTTTAATTTTCTTATTGTTTCAACAGCTCCTTTTATTGGCTTTGCTTTTTTAATTGTAGGAACTCCATTATCTCGTAAAAATTTAGCTATTTTTTCAGTTGTTGGTTTTCCCATCATAATCTCTTCTTTGTATCTCAATATTTCTTTATCTTTACATTCATCTAATACACCTTTTAACGCTTCGCTAGTTGCAAATACTACATCATCTAAATCTAATCCTATAATCATTTTTATCCTACTCCTTTAAAATCTCATTTTATATCACTTTTAATATATATAAATAGATTTTCCATATCATCACATATTATAATGTTTTAGTTCTGTTTATTTTATCACATTTTATTTTTTAAAACAAATTTTTTATCTTCCTTGAGGTATATTTGATGTAATTCCAAATTGTATATCTGAAATATATACATCATTTGTTTTTTCTCCATTATATTTATCTAAAACCTCTATATCTATTTTTACAGGTGTTTCAATTGTATTATGTCTATAGTCTATATCAAGTATTTGTACTTTATTTGTATCTTTTAAATCAAAAATATATTGTTTATCATCATTAATAGTCAATTTTATTTTTTTAGCCCTACTATTATTTTTGTATTCTTTTTCACTTTCGTTATTTCCATTCATTATCAATAATTTATTTATTTCATAGTATAAATTTTTAGGTACATTTGTATAATGTTTAAAATCTTTTTTTTGTACTAAATCTTCATATTGCATTTTAGTCAATGTATCTAAATCATAATATCCTTCATAATATAACTCATTAAAAATAGCAATTTGATATTCTATTTTCTTTGTGTATTTTGCACTCAAATCATTGTTCTCATTGTCAGGATAGCAATATCTTGAATAGTTACTATCTTTGTCAACTATTTCTGTTGAATCTCCATTAAAATACATTTTATTAAATATTTCTTCTCTTTGTTTGCTTAAAGAATAAATCGTTTTTTTCATTAAATTATAACTTACTTCTCCAACTTCACTTGACAAATCAACTCCGCCTAACCATTCATTCACTTTATTATCAATATCATTTGGATATTCTTCCCAATCTATTTTAGTTTGATTCTCTACATCTTCATCAACTTTTGAACTGACTACCATATATCCATTCACATATTCAAAATATTCTTCTATTTCAATTAGGTATTCTTGCTCTTTTATTTCTTCCCCATTTAAATAGTGTTCATATAACTCTTCATCTTTTAGTGTAATTTTGAAAACATAAATATTATCAGATTTTGAAATCAGCTTTATTTTTTCAATACTTGTTGGTGGTACACCTATTGCAACATCACAAAATGCTACATATCCATCAATATTTTTATAATTAGAATACTTTTTATTAAATATTTCTTCTGTCATAAATTTAAGCATTTCATTTTTAAAATCTTGGTACTTTGTCTTAGATTTTATATAAGTATGATTATCATGTCCTTTTTCTTTTAGTAGTTTCTCAATATCCTCACTTTTTTCTAATCCTAATACTTCTAAAATATATGGCATAGGTCCTACATCTGAATCTTGATAAATTTCTAGATTTAAATACTTTTTATATGTAGCTAATGCTAAGTTTGTAATTTCGGCATCAGATAATTCTTTATTAGTTTTATCTTTTTGAATTTCTAAATTCTGCTCCATGTTATTCTTTTGATTATTAGCAACGCTTCCAATCTTACTGTTCCATGTTTTTCTTGCTATCACCATCATTATTAATACCACTATCACTGCCATAACTATTAGCGATACTATATATATTGCTAATGATACTTGCTTCTTTTCTTTCATAACCATTTTCCTCCTCAATATCAGATCTCAGTTTTTTATTTTAATTTTATACTATTTAATATATCTTTATAATCATTATAAGAACTATCTTTTTCTTTTAAAACATAAACTGCCTTTGTATCATTTTCTGTTATTTTTTCTTTTTCAATCTCTTTATATAACATACCTTCAAAAACATAGTCTTTATCTTTATCCATAACTATTATATCAAAGAATTTATCATCTGTATTAATATAGAAAGAGTATCCAACAACCTTGACGTTCTTATAGTTATTTCCCACAGCATAGTAATTTTTGTATATGTCAGTATTTTCTATGTCTATTTTTAAAGTAAATTCAGGTATATTGTAATATGTACTTAAATAATGAGTGTGACCATTATTTAGTTCATTACTAGATATAGATTCATCAAAGTCAGAACTTGTATTTCTATTTGTATCATTTATAATTTCTTGTTGATAGTAAGATGCAATTTCTCTATAAACATATTCTTTTGAATTAGATGTAGAAATTGTTTTATTTACCAAATCAACTTTATATTCACCTATTTGAACTTTTGTACCATAATATTCATTTTTTGAATAAACTTTTATTAGTAAATTCTTTATATTATCATTTTTCTCAGTAACTAAATATTTTTCAGTAATCATTTTTTCCACATCACTATAATCATCTTTAAGATCATCAGTACTTCCTTCTTCTATAGAACCATCTTTATGAAAATATTTCAAATCTGTATCTAAATATGTTGATATTAGTTCATTTCCATCTTGATCATATATGGTATAGATATTGTTTCCTGGATAATTCTTATTTGTTAAATCAAAGGTTATATCAGATACACTTTCTTGTAGCTTTATCAAATTTTGCAATGGTGTTTCTATTACCTTTTCAACTTTTTGTTCTAATGTTCGATATTTAATATAATCATTATTTCCTAAGATTTCCGTGCTTGCTTTAACTGCTTCCTCTTTTGACAATTCAAATTTCATCTTACCTGGGATAGAATATATTTTTTCTCCAACATTTAAATAAAAATTTTCTAATGAAATTGTAAAAGTATTTTTTTCATCTAAAAAACTATCTGGGATAAAGTACAACTCATAAACTGTGTAATTTTTATTAAAAATATTTTCTCTAATATCATTTTCATATTTTCCTCTTAGCCATTGTTCTTTATCATTTATTATTAGATTATAATTGCTTCCTGATAAACGAGGACAATTTGATTCATCTAATATATCATTATAAGATAAATAAATCAATCCTACAGTCTCATCAGCATATTCTTTTATTTCGTCACTAAGTGTTACATCGAATTTTAACACTGTATATCCTTCATTACAAACAGCTGATTCAAGTTTTATAATTGTTCCATTTGCTTCTACAGATTGATTTTCGAATTTGTATTCATATTCATCATATTTATCTGAAAATGATATTCCATAATCCTCTAATGTTGGTTTATTTGACTTTATGCCTGCATAAACAAGTCCACCACAAGCAGCTAAACTTGCCAATGTTCCAATAGATATTAATACTTTTTTTATTGTATTGATAACACCTTCCTTTTTATTGCTATTTTTACTCTGTTTAATACCTAATAAAATCTTTTCGTTTAGGCTATCATCTGCTTTTATCTCAGATATTGCCTTTTTATACTTACTAAGCATATAGCTCACCTCCCTGTTCCAAAATATGTTTTAATTCTTTTCTTGCTCTAGTTAGATATGAACTTACTGTGTTTTGATTCATAGATAGTATTTCTGAAATCTCACTTATTTTATATCCTTGATAATAATATAAATAAATAATATTTCTGTATTCTGGTGTTAGTTTTTTAAGTTCATTAAATACATCTTTAGTTTCTTCATCAAAATATTTATAATTTTCATCTAATGAAGTAGTATTTCTGTTCCAATAGTTTCGATTATAATCTATACTCAAATTTATTGTTACTCTAATTAACCAAGCTTTAATATGCTCTTCATTTTTTATTTTCTTAATATTATTATAAAGTTTAATAAAAACTTCTTGAGTAATATCTTCTGCTTCTGATTTATTAAATGAATATTGATAAGCAATTTGCAGTACCATACTTGAATACTTTTGGACTAAACGCTCTATTGTTCCTTTCATTTTTTCCCCCTTCTAATATGAATACGATTCAAAATAGATTTTTAATGCAAATTTTTTAAAAAACTTTTTAAACATTTTAGGGACACCTTCCAAATACAGCTAAATTCCTGTTTTTAGTACGTGTCCCTTTTTTCATTTTCCTCTTGTTTTTTTCGATTATTTGTTTTTTTATTGTATATGTTCTTCTTTTTACTTCAATGTCTAATACTGTTTTTTCACCATTTGGAGCTTCTAATATAATTTCTGTATTTCCTTCTTTTTTAAAGTTTGCATGAACAACCCAATCATTTAATCCTTGTTCAACAAACCTAATATCAACTGTTCCAATACTTTCATCTATTAGATAAACTTTATAAGAATCATCAAAATATACTTCCTGAGATCCTCCATTAGTTAATATTTCAGTTTCATATGTTTGTGGTTTATTTAATGTTAAAAATCCAAAAATTATTAGTATTATTATTGCTATTGAAACACCTGCAATTTTTATTTTTTTATTATTAAATATTATGATTGGATAAAGAAGAATTGTTATAGCACAAAATAAGGTTGTTAAAATATGTTTTGGAAATGAAAACATTGTAATATTTAAATATTGTCCAAAATGCTCTCCTAATAAAATCAATATTGGTGCTAATATTAATAATCCCCACCACTTATCTTTTTTCATATACCACCCTATAAATCCCATAGGTAAAGTTGCAACTGTATAGGCAAACCAATAAGGATAGTATTTAAATAATTGCCACCCAAGTTGACTAAATGGAACTTGAATTAAATATATTAATGGCTGACTTATTAAAAAAAATACAAAACATTTTAAAGCAGATTCTTTTGGAGATTTACTATTCATAATAATAAAAATTCAAAATAAAATCCATACTTCAAAAGTTGTAACTAAATCTGAAAACGAAGTATCTTTTGCAATTGGTATTATTGCCATTATTGCAGTATAAACACCTGCTATTATTGCAAATATTATTATTTTTTTCCAAGTTAAATCTATATTGCCAAAAAGCTTTTTTATTTTTTCCATAACTTTCTCCTATTAATTTAATGTTATACTATTTTTTTGCCATCTATTAGAAAAGAAATATATTATATCCAAAATTAAGGCTGTAATGACCCACAATAATACTCCTGTTCCTAGTGCTGTTAAATTGTTTACACTTGTGTTTTTTAATATCAGTATTGTCACAACTTCTACTATAGAACTTACCCCTACTGAAAATAATACAAATTTAGTGTGTCCTGTCCCTATAATAAAACCATGCAATAATTCTTTAGTTGGTAAAATAATGTAAGCTATTCTCACAGCAGATAAATAAATAATAGCCATTGAAATTACTTCTTCTGAAGATACGAATATTCTACAAATATGTCTTGGTAATACAAATCCAACTATGAATATTAAAACTGTAGGTATTACTGAAATCTTTAACCCTTGTTCCATAACATTAATAGATTCTTTTACTTTTTTTATTCCAATAAATTGCCCAACTGTAACGGTTGCCATTGTTTTAATTGAGGATGACATTATTGATATCATTTGTTCAACTTTTCCAGCAACTCCATATCCAGCATTACTAATTACTCCTGTTGAATTTGATACATTTACTTCTAATAAATGCATTCCAGCAAGAAAACAATTTTCAAACATTATTGGTATTCCTGTTTTCAAAAATTGTGTCAATATTTTCTTATCGAATTTGAAATATTTAAAATCAATTCTTAGTATTTTGCTTCTATTATTTACATATATTATCGCTATAAATGTTCCTATTACCATTGCAATTAATGTTGCAATAGCAGTTCCTGTAATTCCTAAGCCTAATCTTATTAGTATAGGGTCAAGAATTAAATTTATTGTAGTACTTATTCCAACAAATATTAGAGGTACTCTAGTATTTCCAATTCCTCGTAATGCTTCCATAATAACCATTAAAATAAAATTAAACATTGAACCAATTAAATATAGTATTAAATATTGCCTAGTTATAGAAAATATTTCTAAAGGTGTATTTAATAATTTTAACCAAAGTGATGAAGTAATTATCATAAATAATGAAACTATACATCCAACTATTATAGTTGTTAAATACGTAACCCCAATTACAGATTTTAATTTATCATTATCTTTGGCTCCATAATATTGAGAAACCATTACTGATGTAGCTACTGCAAGTCCTGTTGAAATTGATGTTACAATATATGTAAGAGGATAACAATTTGTAATAACTGCCACTCCATTTTCTCCTATTAAATTGCCTATCCAAATTCCATCTACAATGCTATATATTGAATTTAGTAGATTAGTTAAAAATAGTGGAATTATCAATAATAGCATATTCTTCAGCAAATTACCTTTAGTTAGGTCTCTTCCTTCCATATGTTCTCCTTTTATTCGATTTTGTATTAAAATGAACTATTTCTATTAACATTTTTTGAAATAATGTTTTATTTTGAATTAGTTGTCAAAAAGGTCCGTCCCCATTGACAACTGACTTAATATAGTCAGCTGTTTTTTCAACTCCAAGCAAATCTACATTCATAATTATATCGTAATTGCTAAAGTCTTTCCAATCTCTATTTGTATAGAATTTATAATGTTTTTCTCTATCTTTGTTTATTTTGTCGATTTCTTTAGAAGCTGTTTTTGGATTTAATCCATAATATTTTGTTCCTCTTTCAAATTTATTTTTCTCATCAGAATATAAAAATACTTTTAAAACATTAGCATTATCTTTTAAAATATAGTCTGCACATCTTCCAACAATTACACATGATTCTTTTTCAGCTAAATCTTTTATAACTTTTGTTTCTGCTATAAAGATTCTATCGTCATTTTCAGTTTTTCTAGATTGCTCGTCTGTTTCTTCAATATATTTATTAGATAAACCAGATTCTTTTGAGGCCAAATCTATTAATTCTTTATCATAAAAATTTATTCCTAATTTTTCTGCAAGCAATTTACCAACATATCTACCGCCTGAAGCATATTCTCTAGATATAGTAATTACAATATGATTTCCAGTATAATCTACAGTTTTTACCTCAGTGTTTTCTTTATTTGTATAATCTTTTTTACTTAAACTTACAAATTCAGATTTTACAATAAATATAGCAATTATAAAACATAATAAATCTGAAATACATCCTGCATAAGCTATACCATAAATTCCTTTATTAAACACAAGTGATAATAATAATGAAATTGGTATTAATAGGATGATTTGTCTTATAAATGAAAATGCAGTTGCTTTTTTTACTTTTCCAAGTGCTTGTATTGTTATGCTTCCTGTCATTTCAAAAGCATTTAATCCCATAACCATATAGAATGAATGACACATTAATACTGCAAACTCAATAAATAATTCATAACTTGGATCACCAGACTTTATAAATATTCCTGCTAATTGTTTTGGGAAAAAGAAGAATATAACATTAAATATTATTCCTATTATAAGATTAATAATTAATACTCTTTTAATAGTTTCTTTTACTCTTTCTTTGTTTCCTGCACCATAATTAAATCCAATAATTGGTTGTGCTCCAATAGAAACTCCAAGTACTATTGATATGTATATACTATTTATTTTTGATATTACTCCATATACTGATAATGGAATATCTGCACCAAATTTTGATTGTGCTCCTAATTTTGTCATCATATTATTCATAAATACAAACAAAACTAGTACTGTACATTGAGTAATAAATGATGATAAACCTAAACCTAATACTCTAAATATATCTTTATCTATTTTTAAGCTTTGTTTATTTAATTTAACTGATTTGAATTTTTTCATATAGAAAATGGCTAATAAAAATGACACAAATTGTCCAATAACTGTTGCTATAGCTCCACCTGCAACACCTTTATTAAATACAAAAATAAATATTGGATCTAAAATAATATTAATAATTGCACCTATTACTAATAATATCATAGCATATTTAGGAGAACCATCAGCCCTAATAATATTAGATAATGATGAATATATAATCATAAAAGGTGCACCTATACAAATGATTCTTCCATATTCAACTGCATATTTGTATACGTTTTCTGTACATCCAAATAGCATAACTAATTTAGGCATTGCAATATAAGAAAAAACTCCAAGCAAGACAGATACTATTGTAGTTAACATTAATGCTTGTCCTACTCCTTTTGCTGCATCTTTTTCATTTTTTTCTCCAAGTTTAAGAGATAGATTTGCAGCTGCACCATTACCTATTAAACTTGCTACCGCATTAAATACTATTACTAATGGAAATATTACATTAGTTGCTGCATTTCCTAAAGTTCCTACACCTTGGCCAATAAAAATTTGGTCAACAATATTATATATTGAATTTATTAACATACTTACTACACATGGTATGGAAAATGATAGTAATAATTTATTTATATTGCCTTTTCCTAGGTCTATTTCTTTCATTATAAATGCTCCTTTTTTAATATTATCGATATTTTTTACATAAATCAGTTTTCAATATTTATTTTTTAAACAACATATCTATAGTTCTATTTCACTACCTACATTTTTTTCTTTTGCTTCATTTATTAATTTAACAGCTGTTGCTAAATCCTGTAAAAATAAGCCTGTTGAATCAAAAATTGTTATATCTTCATTTGATTTTCTTCCTTCTATTTTTTCTAAAAGGACATCTCCTATTTCTCCATCAAATCTTGTTATAATTTTCTCTTTATATGCTGATTGTGCTTCTCCAACTTTTAAGCATTGTGCTTCATCATCTGCAAATATTCTAGCTTTTGAAAATATTTTTTCATCTATTTCTTGTTTTCCACTCAAACCAGCTCCCATGCAACT
Source organism: uncultured Clostridia bacterium (assembly GCA_947306755.1). Classification (GTDB taxonomy): domain Bacteria; phylum Bacillota; class Clostridia; order TANB77; family CAG-508; genus CAG-269. The sequence goes on from CAMZHI010000035.1 coordinate 9,758, forward strand.
AAAATGGGTTCCTGTTTTAACCCAACTTACATCAATTAATGCTTTATCAGATGGTGTTGCACTAATAATTATATCACTTTTTTTGGTTATCTCTTGAATATCACTAACACTTTCAAATTCTGCATTTATATCCATTCCAGATTCTTTTAATAATTCTTTTACTTCACCTTTAAATAACAATAATTCATCATTATCAATCACTCTTCTAGAATTATATATATATACTTTTTTAATTGATGGCATTGTAATTAATATTGCAGCTGTAGAATATTTGGCAACATTTCCTGAACCAATAACCAATAGATTTCTAGAATTCTTATTTGCTAAATATTTTGCACCAATTGCTGCTGCAGCCCCTGTTCTATAAGATGTTATTGGTTCAGCATTAAGTATTGCTATCAGTTTACCAGTTTTTCCATCACAAACTAAAGCTGTTGCATTAACTTTTGGTAATCCAATCTTTGGATTATTTTCATTATATGAAATTAATTTTAATCCATAACAATTGCTATCAACTAGATTTCCAGATCTTATATCTAAGTCAAATACATCATGTTCATATTCATAAAAAACTAGAGGCCAAACATTTCCTTTTTTATTACTTTTTTGCTTATAAGCATCTTCTACCGCTTCAATTGCTAATTTTAAATTAATTATTTTTTTTATATCTTTTTCATTTAAAATCTTTATCTTACTCATACATCTCACTCCATTTCTACAATTTAGGGACACCTTCCAAACACATTTAAGTTTCTGTTTTTAGTACGTGTCCCTTTTTTGCTTTTTTCATATTTTATCACAAATTTTCTTTTTAAACAATATTAAAAGCTACTCCATTTCTGAAGTAGCTTTATTATATACACAATTTGTTTATTAATTGTTTATATTGTTCTACCAATTTATTTAAACTTTCTTCTGTAATATATTCATTTGCTTCATGTGCTTTAATTGGTCCGGCTCCAAGTATATATCTGTATTTTGATTCAATAAAACTTGCCTCTGTAATAAAATTTGTTGTTCTGCAATCTTTACTTTCTGTAATAAATGGTTTAATATCATTTATTACTTCATATTCAAATTGATAAAGCTCTTTTAGCCTATTGATTTCATTAAGAATTTTTACTCTATGTTCATTATTTATAATTCTAAAATCTATATAGGTTTCACAATAATTTGGAACTATATTTATACTTTTTCCTCCATCTATTTTCCCGATGTTCATTGTTGTATAAGGAATCTCAAATCTATTATCAATTTCCAGTTTTAAATTATTATAAAAAATTCTTAGCTGATTTAAGAAAACCAAACCGTTTTCTATTGCATTTTTTCCAGCTTTTGGATTGCTAGAATGAGCTGATTTACCATTGAATTCAAATTTAAGCTCTATTAAACCCTTACTTCCATTCATTATTTCATTATTAGTAGGTTCTCCTATAATTACATTTTCAGGTATTTTAATATTCTGTCCATTTATTTCTTTTATCCCATTAAAACCAATTTCTTCATCATATGTAAAAAATAATCTAATACCATAATTAAAATTACTCCAATCTATATCTATTACTGCTTTTAAAATTGCAGCAATTCCACCTTTCATATCACAAGTGCCTAGTCCATATAGCTTTCCATTTTTTTCAGTTAATTCTAATGGATTATATGTCCAATCATCTCCATATTGTACAGTATCTGTATGTCCTATAAAACCTAGTTTACATTTTTCTTTTGTGCTTATTACTAAACATTTACTTCTGTACTCTACTCTAAAACCTTTTTCTTCTAATAAGTTTTGAATAAAATCTAATATTTCTTTATTTTCTTTATCATTAATAGTATTAAATTCAATTAATTTTTTTAATATTTCCTTTGTTTTCATCTTTGACCTCCTCTACAATTCCACTAATAATTGCATTTTCAATATAGTTTTCTTTTATATTTAGTTTAATGTTAATACTATTTCCTGATGGTTGAATAATTGTTGCATTATTGACTTTATTTTTATAGCAATTATATATTGATGTTCCTAAACTTCCACTTCCACATGCAGTTTCGTAAAATACAGTATCAATATCTTTTACCCATACAACTGGATTGATTTTTAATTTATCTTCAATTTTTTCTAAAAACATTATTCCGATTGCTTTTTCTTCTGTATTAATTTCATCAATCATAAATTGTTTTATTTCTTTTTTTGCTTTTTCTTCATCTTCTTTAAGACTTCTTATATATTTTTTTGATTTTTCTTTATCAAAAATTATTATTAATATTCCATCTATTTTTACATATGCTAAATCATTTTTTATTTCTATTAAATCTTTTAAATACTTTTTAATATCAATTTTGATTTCAACTTTGTTTTCATCAAATACTCTACCAATTATTTTTTTATTTACTCCAGATACTGAAAGTTCAATTATTTCATTTTTGCTTTTACAATATTCATATACAGCACATCTTGTAGCATTTAAACAAAATTCTCCCCCTGCCATCTCTAATCTTTTTTCTTTATCGCTTAAAAAACCGACTTGTTCAACAAAAGGGTATTTTTTCATTATCATATCATTTATTAATTTCTTTTGATTAGCTGTATACTCACATCTATTTACTAATGCTGTCTGATTTCCCCCTGGATTAAGTATTTTGTATTCAAATTTTCCAATTGAAAGCATCTCTTTAATTGTTTCAATATAATTATCTATTTTTTCATATATTTGAAAACTATTTTTCATATCTTTTATAATGATTTTATTTTCTTTAATTTCATTATCTCCTAATATTATCGCAATAGGAATATTTTTTTCATCAAGATTATTTAATACTTTTTTTAGTTTAGAATCAGACATTTCAACATCTACATTGATTCTATTATTTCGTAACTCTTCTGCAACCTTTAAAGCCAAAGTTTTATTATTCATTGGAATTATATATACCTGAGTATTATTATTGAATTCCTGCTTTTCTTTTAATATTTCAAATATTACATCCAATCCAAAGCTTATTCCTACAGCAGGGTATTTTTTACCATCATTTATAAACTCACCAATCATATTGTCATATCTTCCGCCACCTCCAATACTAGACTTAATGCTTTCATCTGCTACATACACTTCAAATATTGTACCTGTATAGTATTCTTGACCTCTTGCAAGTGTTGATAAAAATTTGACATAACCACCTAAATTAAGTGCTTTAATATATTGATTTAATTCATTTAGTTCTTTTAACCCTTCTCGTATATTCAAATTTTGTGAATCTTTAAACATATTACTTATTTCATTAAAATCCATTTTCAAATAATTATAAAGATTCTCTATTTGATTTTCTTCTATATTAATTTTATTAAACTCAAACTCTAATTCTTGTTTTGATAATTTTTCAAATTTATCTATTATTGTTATTACTTGGCTAATCTTTTCTTTATCAATTTTGCAAACCTCTATAATACCATTTATAAGTTTTCGATTATTATATTTAATTATAATATCTATTCCTAATTGTTTATAACCTTCCACAAATATAGATATTAGCTCTGCTTCTATCATTTGGCCTTCAATTCCAACGCAATCTACATCACATTGTATAAATTCTCTTGTTCTTCCTTTTTTTATTGGTCCATCTCTAAAAACCTTACCAATTTCAAATCTTTTGTATGGAAGCTTTATCCCTCGATTAGTTGCAATATACTTTGCAAATGGTACAGTTAAATCATATCTTAATGCTAAATTCCTTTTTCCTTGATCTGATACATTGTAGATTTCTTTTACAATATCATTATCATTATCATATTTTAAAGTTAATAAATCATAATAACATAAAATAGATGTTTCTAATGGACTATATCCGTACTTTTCAAATACTTCTTGCAATGTTTTTGATATATAATTTCTTATCATTGCATCTTTTCCTCCGTAATCAGTTGTTCCCCTTACATTTTTTAATTCTTCATTTTTCATTGAACATTACCCCTTTCTATTAAGAAAATAAAAACAAGATATATAAAAAACACTATTTATAGTTTTTTCCTACAAATAGTGCTTTTAATATATCTTGTTTTAATATATTTTTAAACTATCGTAGGCACATGACTTTTAGCCTGTACCTACCCAAGTTAATTGCAGTAGTTACAAGCTCCTACGATGATGATGTAATTGGTTTAAAAATATATTAGTTCTCATTTTATTTCCTTCTTTCTTTTTTTATATGGTAACATATATTATTTAATATGTCAAGCAATTTACAAAGCTTTAGTCTCCAATTTAAATTTATTCTTTTATTTTACTACTATTTTCTGATATTTCAATATATTTTAATAAATAGTTCCAGCATCCATATTTACCTGTTAATCCCTCATAATTGTTATTTATTCTAATCTTCAAATCTTCTATATCAAACCATCTAATATCTTGTACTTCTTCTTTTTGTAAAACTATATCTTTTAATTCAATATTTTTGTGTGCAATATAATATTCATTAAAATGTCTATTTATTATATCTTCTTTTATATTTTCTGAAGTCGTTGCGCCAATAAATTCTATTAAATTTTTATCTATTTCAATATTTAGCTCTTCTTTTGTTTCTCTAATACATGCTTGATAGCCAAATTCTCCAGCTAATACGTGTCCTCCTGCTGTTATATCCCATAAATTTGGCCATAGTTTTTTATTAGCACTTCTTTGCTGTAATAATACTTTCTTATTATCTTCACTTAATATAACTAAAACAACTGCTTTATGCCATAATCCATTATTATGACATTCTTCTCTGCTTGCAATTTTATTTGTATATTCTCCATTACTATTTAAAACATCAAAATATTCAGTCATATTCTTTTTCCTCTTTTCTTATACAATAGTTTTTTTATTATATTTAAATAATTACTACATCATTAAAAATTATCAAAAAAGCCATCCCCATTGGCAAACCTATTTCTCCTAGATAATCATTGTTCCTGCATTTATTGAAATAACTTGACCTGTTGTACTTCTATCTTCTACCAAATACAATATACATTTAGCAATATCTTCTGGGTCTGTCACTCTATTTAATGGACTTTCACTTATTACACTCTTCCAATCTTCCTCACTCAAAGAATTATTTAAATCTGTTTTCATTACCCCTGGTGCTATACTATTAACTCTAATATTATATTGACCCATTTCTTTTGCAAGCGATTTTGTAAATGAATCTATACAAGCTTTTGATGCTGCATATAATACTGCTCCATTAGCTCCTGTTATTCCATAGATTGATGATATATTAATAATACTTCCATTATTATTATCTTTCATATTTTTAATGACTTCTTGACTAGTTCTTATAACTGAGTAAAAATTTCCGTTAAAAATATAATCTAAATCATCATCATTTATATCTTCAAATCTTCTTGGAAGTGCGATTCCTGCATTATTTACCAAAACATCTATCTTTTTATGCTTTTCAATAATATATTTTACCATATCACTTATTTCATCTCTTTTTGTAACATCTGCTTTATAAATTTCTAGTTTATAATTATTCTTCTTAGAAATATCTAATAATTTTTTTGCCTCAATTTCGCTATTGTTATAATTTGCTATTACTGTATATCCGTGTTTAGCAAGAAAAAGTGCTATACTTTTTCCTAATCCTCTCGAGGCTCCTGTTATAAGAATTACTTTATTTTCCATAATTATTATCATCCTTTCAATTTTTTTAACTTTTAAATATGTATATGTTTCTTTAAAAATTATTTCTCATATGTTACAACTTTAATATTGCACAATTCTTTAAGTCCAAACTCACTATTATTTCTCCCTATTCCAGATTTTTTATATCCACCAAATGGATTACATGGTCTTAAATAATATAAATTATTCCAAGCAATCATTCCTGTTTTTAATTTTTTTACAACTTCATCAAATTTTTTCCTATCTTTTGTATAAACATATCCACCTAAACCATATTGTGTATCATTAGCAATCTTTATTGCTTCTTCAATTGTATTAAATGGTATTATTGGAATAACTGGTCCAAATACTTCTTCGGTATATACTCTCATGTCTTTAGTAATATTTGTTAAAATTGTTGGCAAATAATAATTGCCATTTGTATTTTCTAATCTTTTTCCTCCACAAATTACCTTAGCTCCTTTTTCAACAGCATCTAATACCTGACTTTCTAATTTTTCTAACTGTTCTTTTGAAACTAATGGACCAATTTCTGTTTCTTCATTTAAAGGATTTCCAATATTCTTACTTTCAATAAACTTTTTATATTTTTCTAAAACTTCATCTATTTTGCTACTATGAACGATTAGCCTTTTTTGGCCATCACATATTTGCCCAGAATTAGTAAACTTATTTATATACATAGATTCAATAACATTATCAATATCTGCATCATCAAATACTATTCCTGGTGCTGACCCACCACATTCGACCACAGCTTCTATAAATTTTTCTCCTGCCAATTTATATATACTTTGACCTGTTTTTGTACTTCCTGTAAAACAAATTAAATCAATATCTTGCTCTAATAAATTTCTTCCAACTTCACCTGCACCATATACTACACTATATACATTTTCAGGTAACACACTACTTACAATATTATAAATAAACTGGCTACATAATGGTACCAATTCAGAGTGTTTTATAATTACAGTATTTCCTACAATTAGATTTGTAACTGCTTGCAAAACGAAGCTTTCAAAAGGAAAGTTCCATGCAATAATAACTGCAGTAACTCCCTTTGGCTCAAATATAATTTGATCAATTTCTTTATCATCCTCATAAGTTGTTTTATTTCCTATTATTTTTTCTACATTATTCATATACCATTCTATATGTTCTAATCCGCTATCAATACCAAATAATGCTTCAGATATTGGCATACCCATTTCATTAGTTATTAATTTAGCAAATTCATTTTTTTTACTTTTGAATGCTTCATATAGTTTTTTTATATATGATATTCTTTCTGTAATGGTTAAAAATCCCCATGATTCAAATGCTTTTTTGCTTTTGCTAACAATATTTTTTATTTCATTTACATCTGTTTGATTTATTTCTCCAAGTAATTCGTTATTAGCTGGATTATACGATTTTATTTTCATTCTTAAATTCTCCTATTTTTCTTTTCTCATATATTATCATAGTTTTATTATTTTAACAATATATCAAAGAACAAAAATAAAGCTACTCCATTTCTAAAGTAGCCTCTTCCATCTTTTAATAAAAAACAGCTCTTTAATTCACTTAATTATATAAATTAATTATCAAATTCAAGATTTTTTTAATTTCGCGTTATTCCGTGAAATTAAAATTTACATTTATCATTCTACAAATTCACTATTTCTCTTTTTAAAAAAATCATAAAAATATCTTACATTTTCCAACTCTGTCCACTTTTGCACTTTATAATTTTGTGTATCTAAATTATATATTTTAGCATTTAAGATTCCTAGCATAAACGGAGAATGT
>CAMZHI010000036.1 GCA_947306755.1 uncultured Clostridia bacterium
ATGTGATGATTGTTGAAGTGTGATGTGAGAAGCAAGAGATAGTAGATATGAAATATAAGGATTCAAACAGATGTAGATTTCAAAAATATTAATTTGAAATCCCGCGTAAGCCGACCAACCGGAGCGAAGCGCAGGGCGACTGGAGAAATCGACATCGTAGCTGAATTTTTCGTAAGAAAAATTCTAGGTACATAAAGATTTCGACACCAAGGGATTGAAAATTAATATCTTTGAAATCATAAAGATATTATATAAAATGTTTTGAAAGGAACGAAAAACGAAAGATGTTAAAGAAAAAGAATATTTATATAATTCCAATTTTAAGTTTTGCATTAGTAATTTTAGTTAGCTTTATAATGTTACTTATGCCATTTTCAAGAAATAGCAGTGTTACAGATTTAGATGCATTTTTTACAGCAGTATCTGCAACATGTGTAAATGGATTATCAACTGTTAATTTGGCAACAGACTATACTTTTGTTGGGCAAATTATAATTGCAATTACTACACAAATTGGAGCAATAGGTTTTATAACATTTATATCATTTATATTAAGTTTTATGAATAAAAAGATGAGCATAACAGAATCAATTTTATTATCAAAATCAATAAATAATAATGATGAAAGTAAATTAAAACAAAGGTTAAAAGAGGTTATCAAATATACTCTAATTATAGAATTAATAGGTAGTATTTTTTTAGCTTTTGAATTTGTGCCAAAATATGGATTTAATCAAGGTATTTGGTATAGTATTTTCCACTCAATAACAGCTTTTTGTAATGCAGGGTTTGATTTATTTGGCTCATCAAGCTTTATACCTTTTAAAAATGATATTTATATTAATATTGTAGTTATAAGTTTAATGCTTTTAGGTGGAATAGGATTTTTTGTTATAGAAGATTTGATAAAATGCTTTAAAAAGAAAAGCATTTTGCATATGGAGTTTCATACAAAGATTATTTTAACTTCAACATTAGTAATATATACATTATCTGTTATATTAATAAAAATTGCAGAACCAAGTTTAACTATTCTTCAAACTTTATTTACAGCAGCAACATGTAGAACAACAGGATTTTCAACAGTAAACCTTGGGGAAACTTCATCAATGTTAAAACTTATTCTATCAATACTTATGATGATAGGTGGAGCACCAGGTTCAACTTCTGGAGGTATAAGAATTACTTCAATTGCAGTTGTTATACTTATAATGAAATCAGTTTTTGAAAACAAAAAAGATGTAATTTGTTTTTATAAAAAAATTGATGATAATACAATCAAACAAGCAATTACTAATATTTTCTTAAGTATTACTATAGTATTTATAGGGATATTATTATTTGCCAGAATACAAGATATTAGTTTAGTAGACAACATATTTATGTGTGTATCAAGCTTTTCTGCAACAGGTTTAAATGTATTTAGCCCAAGTATTCTAAATAGAATTGCTAAATTTATTCTTATGACATTAATGTTTATTGGGCGAGTTGGACCAATTTCAATTGTGTCGGTGTTTATACTTAATAAAACTGAGAATAAAAACGTAGAATATGTATCAGGGAAGTTGATATTGTGAAATAAGAAAGGAGAAATTTATGAAAAAACAATGTGTAATTATAGGTTTAGGAATCTATGGTATGAATGTTGCAAAAAAACTATCTGAAGAAGGAATGGAAGTATTAGCAATAGATAAAAATATGAAATTAGTAGAAAAAGCAAGTAGTTTTGTAACAAAAGCAATATGTATGGATATAACAAGTATTGATACTTTAGAAGGAATTCCTATGAAAGATTTTGATGTAGGAATTGTTGGAGTTGGAGAAGATGTTTCTGTAAGTATTATAGCTTGTTTAGCATTAAAAGAATCAGGTGTAGAACACATTATTGCAAAAGCAGGAGACAAGCTTCATAAAAAAATATTACAAAAATTAGATGTAGATGAAATAGTGCTTCCAGAAGAATATATGGGAATAATGACAGCAAAAAATATTTTAGAAAGTTAATTTTTCAATTTGGGACCGGGTCCTTTTTTTAAAACAATGTAAATAACTAATCCTGTTTAACCGCACATCATTTTTTAAAATCCTATGGTACCCCCTTTAGGGATACCCACCATACGGATTTTAAAAAACGAAATGCTGACGCGGATTAGTTATTTATCAATTTATTATTAAAAAAGGACCGTCCCAAAATGAAAAAGATAGGAGATAGTATGCTAGAAAATAAAAAAGTCATAATTTTTGACATGGATGGAACTTTAATTGATTCAATAGATATATGGAATCAGGTGGATAAAGAACTAATTAAGAGTTTAGGATGTAAAGAAGATTTAGACAGCAAAAGCATTCAAGAACAGAGAGATGAAAAGCTTCGCGAGTTTAGTAAATCAGATAATCCATATATTGATTATTGCCTTTTTCTTGGAAAAAAATATGGTTCTATTATGACTGGAGAAGATATTTTGAATTTAAGATATAATATTGCACAAAATTACTTGATTAATATTATAGATTATAAACCTAATGCAGAAAATTGTATTAAAAAATTAAAATCAAAAGGTTTTATTATTGGTATTGCAAGTACAACTAGAAAAAATAATATGCAAATATATATAAATCAAAATCAAAATATAATACAAAAAGCAAATTTGAATGAATATTTTTCATTTATATATACAAGAGAAGATGCTAAAGAAATTAAACCAAATCCAGAAATTTATTATAAAATACTAAAAGAACAAAATGTTTCAAAAGAGGAGTGCTTAATAATTGAAGATTCCTTAGTTGGAATAGAAGCGGCTGTAAATGCTGGAATTGAATGCTTAGCAATATATGATAAATATTCTGATTCTGATAGAAATAAAATAAATGAGCTTTCAAATTACCAGATAAAAGATTTTTTTGAATTTGAAAAAATAATAGATGCAAATAATTAATGAATCTATTATAAAAATACACTGATTAATAAATATAATAATGTTATATTTAGAGGATAATAAAGATTTCTAGAAAACATGTAGGGGCGATTTTAATCGCCCGCAATTTTGAGAATACATAAATTGTATCAATATTTATTAAGCAGTTAATAGTATGAAGGAGTGTGTGTTATGAAGGAAATTGATAAAATTGCATTATTATATTTGAAAGATGGAAAAATATTAAGTACATTATCAAAAGGAAAAGATACATATTATTTACCTGGAGGAAAAAGAGAACCAGGAGAAACGGATGAAGAAACTTTAGTAAGAGAGTGTAGAGAGGAACTATCAATTGATATAAATAAAGATACAATTAACTATTATGGTACTTTTTCTGCTCAAGCACATGGAAAAGCAGAAGGAGTTTTAGTAAAAATGACTTGTTATATGGCTGATTTTGATGGAGAACTTAAAGCAAATTCTGAAATTCAAGAAATAAGATGGCTAAAGTATTCTGATTTAGATAAAATATCCCCAGTAGATAAATTAATTTTTGAAGATTTGCACAAAAATGGATATTTGAAATAAAACGAATTTCATAGATTAAAGGAGTATAAATGGAATACATTGATATAATTGATGAAAACAATAATATAACAGGTATAAAAAAAGAAAAAGAACAAGCTCATAAAGATGGAGATTTTCATAGATCAGTGCATATATGGATTATAAATAATAAAAATGAAATATTACTGCAAAAAAGAGGACCTAATCAAAAATATCCAGACAAATGGGATATTTCAAGTGCAGGACATGTAAAAGCAGGAGAAAGAATAATTGAAGCTGCAAAACGAGAAGTGAATGAAGAATTAGGATTAATCGTTGAGGAAAAAGAACTAGAGTTTATAGGAATTAATAAAAGCGAAAAAACTCATAATAAAGAATTTCAATATTTATATTTATATAAAACAGATAAAAAAGAAAATGAATTTGTATTTAATGATGGAGAGGTAATTGCAGTAAGATATTTTTCATATGAAGAGTTAAAAAAAATCATTCATAATAAAGATGAGAATTTACATTATACAACAACAGAAGAATACAATTTATTATTTGAATTTTTAAAACCATTGCAATTTTAGTATTATTATAGTAAAATTAAAAGCAAGATTTTGTGTCACTGGTACCGGAGATTTTTGACATACTTGTTGTCAAAAATCTCCGGTACCAGTGACAACACAGTGACAACAAACACAGAAAGGAGCTTTATGCTACAATTAAAAAATATTACAAAAGTATATAAAAGTGGAGATGAAAAGGTCGAGGCTTTAAAAGGTATAGATTTAAAATTTAGAGAGTCTGAATTTGTTTCTATTTTAGGCCAAAGTGGATGTGGTAAAACGACACTTTTAAATATAATTGGAGGCCTAGACCGTTATACTTCTGGAGATTTGATTATTAATGGTAAATCCACAAAAAAGTTCAAAGATAGAGACTGGGATGCTTATAGAAATTATAAAATTGGTTTTATTTTTCAAAATTATAATTTAATAGGCCATCAAACTATTCTATCTAATGTTGAGCTTGCTTTAACAATTGGTGGTATACCTAGAAAAGAAAGAAAACAAAGAGCAATTAAAGCACTAGAACAAGTTGGGTTAAAAGATAAAATCCATAAAAAGCCAAATCAATTATCTGGTGGGCAAATGCAAAGAGTAGCTATAGCAAGAGCCCTAGTAAATGACCCAGATATTATATTAGCTGATGAACCAACAGGAGCATTAGATACAAAAACTAGTGTACAAATTATGGAAATTTTAAAAGAAATCTCTAAAGAAAAGCTAATTATAATGGTTACACATAATCCAGATTTGGCTGAAGAGTATTCAAGTAGAATAATTAGAATTTTAGATGGTTTAATCACAGAGGATTCGAATCCAATTTCAGATAATGAAGTAGATGAGCCAACAAATACTAATAAAATTGGAAGAACATCAATGAAGTTTTGGACAGCTTTAAGGTTAAGCTTAAATAACCTTTTAACAAAAAAAGGTAGAACCATATTAGTTTCGTTTGCTGGATCAATTGGTATTATTGGGATTGCACTTGTTCAAGCTGTGTCAAATGGATTTCAGAATTATGTTGATTATATCCAAGAAGATACATTAACTTCATATCCATTAACCATTATGCAAGAATCTGCTGATGCAACAAGTATGCTACTTGCAATGACATCTGGAGAGCGTGAAAAAAATGATTCAAATGAGGTAAAAGAAGAACAATACATTTCTTCAATGCTTTCAAATATTACAACAAATGATTTGCAGAGTTTTAATAATTATTTAAAAACAAATTATAATGAAGTAAAAGATGATATTGCAAATATTTCATATGCATATAGTGTAGAGCCAAATATTTATACTAAAAGAGCAGATGATAAATTACCTACTAAACTTAACCCAAGTGAACTATTTAGTAACATGCTAGGTGGTGGCAATATAATGGGAATGTCTACTTCAGTTTATTCTCAAATGCATGCAGATAGAGCATCTTTAGAAGAGTCCTATGATGTTCTTGCAGGTCATTGGCCTGAAAAATATGATGAAATGATAATAGTTCTTTCAGAGCCAAATAAAATTTCAGATTATTTGATTTATTCTTTAGGTTTAAGAGATTATAAAGAACTAGAAGATATTGTAAAAAAGGTTATGAATGGAGAAAAAGCTAATGTTCAAAATGAGCCACTTACACTTTCTTATGATGACCTTATGAAAACTGAATTAAAGCTGATCTTTGGTTCTGATACCTATAAATATAATGATAATTATGAAATTTATGAAGACATGACAGAAAATGAAGAATATATGAATAATTTATATTCAAATGCAATTAGTTTAAAAATAGTTGGGGTTGTGTCAGCTAAAGAAGGTGTAAACTCAATGGCACTTAATCCAGGAGTTGCATATACAAGTGATTTAATAGATTATATTATAAATAAATCAAAAGATGCAAATATAGTTAAGAAACAACTTGAAACAGATGAAATTGATGTAATTTCCGGAAAAAGTTTTGATAGCAAAGAAAGTAATAAAGGTTTAAATTTTGCGGATTTAATATCTGTAGATAGTGATAAACTTCAAAGTGCTTTTAATATAAAAATTGATCAAAATTCTATTCAAAGTGAAACACAAGGATATATGACAGATATAGCAAATTCAATTACAACAGATACTACACCTGCAAGAAATGCGTTTAAAGAAAATTTAGATTATTTTGCAAATGGAATTTTAGAAAATGTTTCAGGAGAATTAAAAGAAGAAAATATAGATGGAATAGTAGCAGATTATTTAAGCAAATCTGAATCAAAAGCTAGATTATCAAAACTAGAAAAAGATTATGTAATTCCAAAAGAAACATTTGAAACAGCTTATTCTGGACTTTTAAAAGGTTTATTACAAGTATATATTAATGCGTATAAAGCTTCAGCACAGGGAATTGATAATGATTCAGATGTAGGAGAAGTACAAAATAATCAAAATATTTCACAAGAAGACATACAAAAATATTTAAATGATAAAAATATTTCACAAGAAGACATACAAAAATATTTAAATGATAAAAATATTTCTCAAGAAGACATACAAAAATATATGGAAAATATGTCTGAAGGAAGCAATATAGAATATAATGTGATTGCTCAAAGTTTAGATTCAAATACAAGTACTCAAAATAATATACAGTCTCAAATTCCTGAAATGATGGACACATCAGAGCTTGAAAAGCAAATTAAGCAAACACTTATATCAACTTATTTATCAAATTCTGTTGTGGAAGAAACTGTAAATACAATGTCTAGAGTTATGACAGAAGCTAACATGAAAAAGCAAGTCTTAACAAAAGTTGGTGAGCTTACAGCAAATTTGACAGGAAAATTTGCAACTGCATTTAATGTTGATCAAGAAAAAATTGCAAGTGCTTTTAATATAGATATTTCTGAAGATGAGCTTACAAGAGTTATAACTGCTATGATGACAGATACTAAAAAAAGTGCTAAAACAAATTTAATATCATTTGGTTATCAAGATAAAGAAAAACCAACTTATATTGGATTTTATTTTAGAAGTTTTGATGGAAAAGAACACTTTTTAAAATTCTTGGACTCTTATAATGATAAAATGGAAGCAGATGGAAACAAAGAAAAAGTAATAAATTATACTGATACAACAGGAATTCTTATGAGTTCTGTTAAAACAATAGTAAATGCAGTAACATATGTATTAATTGCATTTATCTCAATATCACTTATAGTTTCTTCAATAATGATAGGAATTATAACATATATCTCAGTATATGAAAGAACAAAGGAAATAGGAATATTGCGTTCAATAGGAGCATCAAAACATAATATTTCATCAATATTTAATGCTGAAACATTTATAATTGGGTTACTTTCTGGATTATTTGGTATTGGAATAACATATAGTTTAGTACCAATAATAAATAAAATTTTACATCATTTTATTGGTAATATACCACTAAATGTAGTATTCTATTTTAATAATGCAACAATACTAGTTATTTTAAGTGTAATACTTACTTTAATTGGTGGAATAATCCCATCAAGAGCAGCGGCAAAAAGAGATCCAGTAATAGCATTGAGGACAGAGTAAACATAGTCAAAAGATTAATATAAGAATTGGCAATGAGCTAATTAAGGATAAGATTAATGGACATAGTGTAATTACGTATGTTTTCTAGTTCAGCAAGTAAGTTACACTAGTCCTGCAACGGGCAAAACTTTTTATTTTCTTCTCAGGTCTTCCCACTGGGGCTGTAACAATGCTATCGCATTTAACAGCCCTCAGCGGTCCCCCCGAGACCATCGTTTGAAAATAAAAAGTATCGCCCTGCGCAGACTTATGATAAGTACCGCTGAACTATAAAACTTAGCATCAAAAATAGCCGGTACGAGTGACAAAAAAGGAAGAAAATCAAAGTGGGAAATATAGTTTTATTAGATGATTTAACAATAAATAAAATAGCTGCAGGAGAGGTCATAGAAAATCCCTCAGCAGCCATTAAAGAAATGGTTGAAAATTCGATAGATGCAGGTGCAACATCTGTTACAGTTGAAGTAAAAAACGGAGGAAAGTCTTTAATAAAAATTACAGATAATGGAAAAGGTATTGCAAAAGAAGATATACCTTTAAGTATTGAACGCCACGCAACAAGTAAATTAAAGCAAATTGAAGATTTAGAAAAAATAGATTCTTTTGGGTTTAGAGGAGAGGCACTAGCTAGTATTGCTTCAATTTCTAAAATGACTATTATTTCAAAAACGAATGATGATTTAACAGCTACAAAAATGGTAGTAGAAGCAGGAGATATATTAGAGATTTCAGAAGACACAGGAAAAACCGGAACTACAGTTATTATAGAAAATCTATTTTTCAATGTTCCTGTTAGATATAAATTTTTAAAAAATGATGCTACAGAATTTAGATATATAAAATCAATGTTAGAAAAAATTGCAATTAGTAATCCAAGTGTTGCAATTAAGCTAATTAATAATGGAAAAGAAGTTTTGAAAACATCTGGGAATGGCAAATTAGAAGATGTAATTTATGTTTTATTTGGAAAAAGAATTAGTCAAAATTTGGTAAAAGTAAATTATGAAGAAGAAGAAATAGAAATTACTGGATTTATTGGAAATACTACAATTGCAGTTGATTCAAGAAAAGATGAATTGTTTTTCTTAAATAAAAGATTCATTCAAAATAGAACACTTTATAGCTCTGCAGATGAGGCATTTAAAGGAGATGCTGGAATAGGAAAATTCTCATTTGCTATTATCAATTTAAAAATGCCACCATCTTTTTATGATGTAAATATACATCCAACTAAAAAAGAAGTTAAGTTCAAAGATGAAGCATTAGTATATAGAGTTCTTTATACTGCTATAAAAAATGCTGTTTTAAGTAAAGAATTTCTAGGAAATAAAGCAATAGAAGAGAATAAAGAATATGTAAACAGTGAATTTAAATATGTAACAAATCACTTTTTCAATTTTGACAATAGTAAAAAAGATTTAGAAACGAATAATACAAATAGTATAGAGTCAAATAATAATGATAAAGTAATCAAAAGAGAAAATGCAAGAAAAATTGACTATAAATTTATCCGGAATTAGTTTTAAAACATATATTATGATAGAAATAGAAAATGAATTATATTTAATAGACCAACATGCTGCGCATGAAAGAATAATGTATGAGCAAATAAAGAATAATTACAAAAATAAGATTAATACAAATACTCAAATGATGTTAATTCCAGAATTAATAGAACTTCCAAATAAAGAAATAGAATTTATAAAAGAGAACATAGAGCTTATTCAAAATACAGGATTTGATATAGAATTATTTGGAGACAAAACAATAAAAATAAATGGGGTTCCAGATTTAGAATATAAATCAAAATTAAGTAATAGAAGATTATTTTTGGATATTTTAGATGAAATGACAGCAAAACAAAATGGAAATTTTAAATCAGTTGAAGAACGCTTTATTGCAACAGTTGCATGTAAATCAGCTGTTAAAGCTGGAATGACACTAACAGAAAAAGAAGTAGACTACTTAATCCAAAATTTATTAGTATTAAAGAATCCATATACTTGTCCACATGGAAGACCTACTACAGTAAAATTTAGTAAAAAAGATTTTGTATAGAATTTGAAATTTGTAGCATTTAGGACAGTTCTCTTTTTAGGAAAGATATAAATAATATGGAAAATAAATAAGGAAAGGAAAGAATTTATGGAACTAATTAAGATTGTGGATGAACTAGGAAATTTTACAGGAACCATTATGGATAAAGAAAAAGCACATAAATTAAATCTATTTTACTGGGCAGTAGGAATTTTTATTGTAAATAATAAAAAACAAGTATTATTGCAAAAAAGAGGTGCTAATAAAAAAATTAAACCAAATATGTGGGCAATGTGTGCCGGACATGTTAGAGTTGATGAACAATTTGAGACTGCAGCAGTACGAGAATTAAACGAAGAAATTGGTTTAGAGGTCTCTCCAAATGATCTTCATTTACTTGAAAATATGGAAGTACAAAAAACAGAAAAAAACTCTCATTTAACAAAGTTTTATTATGTTATAAGTAATAAAAACGAGCATGAGTTTACAATTCAAGAAGAAGAGTTATCTGAGGTTAAATGGTTTAATATTGATGATGTAATTGATATGATAAAATGCAGAGATGAAAGTATAGTATTTAAAGAGAATAGAATTCATCTTTTTGAAAAGATTAAAGAAGAGTGTGATAAGGTAAGCTAAAAAGTAATCTGTTGACAAAATAATTATTATTGTGTTATAATTCAAAAAATTAATATTAAAGATAGAGGTTGCAATATTTATAATTAGAATTATTAAGTGGATTAGGATCCTATATAATTTAAAAGGAAATATTGCCGAAGGACATACATTTTCCTAGGTGTGTGTAACTGGGCTATTGCAAAATATGTAATAGACTGTCACTTATTATTCAGTGGAGAGCTATCATTAATTAAACATAAATTATTTGTGTTTTATTAATTGTATATTTTTCTGCAAATAAGTGAGTATTTCTTAATGGAATACTTTTTTTTGAAAATGTATTATCCTCATTTTTAATAAAAGGAGGCAAAGGTTGAAAAATAATTACAATTTTGACTGTGTTAGAATTATGCTTAAAAATGCTCACATACACAAAGTATGCTCCGCTTTTTGCACAAAATTCTGCCTTGTCAAAATTTAATTCTTTTCCAACCTGGTTTCTGCATTTGAAAGGAATGATAGTAAAAAATGAACAAAGAAGAAATAGAAAAATTAATAAATAAATATGGAAGTCCACTGTACATTTATAAAGAGGATATAATTAGAAAACGTTGCAAAGAAATATTAGACTTTAAGCATAATTTAGAATCTAATTTGAATGGGATAAAGGTAAATATGCATTATTCTACTAAAGCAAATAATAATCCAGCAATACTGAAAATTGTTAAAGAATATGACTTGTGTGTTGATTGTATGTCTTTATTAGAATTAGATATAAATCAAAAATGTGGTTTTGAAAAAGAAAAAATATTATATGTATGTAATAATATTGATGTTCAAGAAATGAAAAAAGTATATGAAGCCGGAATTTTAATATGTTTAGATTCAATTTCACAAATTGAAATATGGGGACAAAATTTTCCAAACTCAAATATTATGATTAGAATTAATCCAGGTATAGATGGGGTAGGACATAGCAAAACAGTTATTACATCAGGAAAAGAAACAAAATTTGGAATAACTGAAGAAAATTTTGATAAAATGTTTAGTGTAATAGAAAAATACAATTTAAACATTATTGGCATACATCAACATTTAGGAAGTTTATTTTTAAATGATAAGATTAATGATTATATAAATGGTGTTAGACGAGGATTATCTATAGTTAATAAATATTCAGAATTTAATGATATTAAGATAATAGATTTAGGTGGTGGATTTGGAGTACCATATAAAGGTGAAGAAAAGTTAGATTTTAGCTTGTTAGAAAAAGATTTAACAACTGTTTTAAATAGCTTTTTGAATAAACATAAAGGATTAAAAGAGTTTAAATTTGAGCCTGGTAGATATATACCATGTGAATCAGGATTAATAGTTGGCAAAGTAAATGCTATTAAACATGAAAATAATACATATTGGATAGGAACAGATATTGGAATGAATCAATTAGTAAGACCATCAATGTATGATGCCTATCATGAAATAGATATTCTAACAGACAATAAAGATAAAAAAATTACAGCTAATATTTGTGGAAATATTTGTGAAAGTGGCGATATTATCGCAAAAAATAGAAAAGTCAATATGCCATCTGTTGGAGATGAAATCATCGTGTATAATGCAGGTGCATATGGTTATTCGATGGCCTCAAATTATACCGGAAGGCTTAGACCAGCAGAAGTTATGGTAAGTGGCGTTAAGGATAAATTAATTAGAAAACGTGAGACAATTGAATATATAGAAAGTAATATTGTTTGGTAAAAATTTAAAATTTTTTATAATTAGAAAGGAAGGAATTATTATGATTAGAATAGGAATTTGTGGATATGGAAATTTAGGAAGGGCTGTTGAAAGCGAGATTGCAAAGTCAAAGGATATGGAGCTTGTTGCAATTTTTACAAGGCGTAATCCTGAAAGTTTAGCAATTGCATCAAACACAGCAGTGGATAATATTAAAAATGTTGAGCAGTGGAAAGACAAAATTGATGTAATGATTATGTGTGGGGGCTCTAGTACAGATTTACCAATACAAGTACCAGAAATGGCAAAACTATTTAATACAGTAGATAGTTTTGATACACATGCAAAAATACCAGAATATTTTAACGAAGTTGATAGAGTTGCAAAAGAAAACAATCATGTTTCAACTATTTCAGTTGGATGGGATCCAGGAATGTTTTCTGTAATGAGATTATATGCTAATAGTATTTTGCCAACAGGTTCAACATATACATTTTGGGGAAAAGGTGTAAGTCAAGGTCATAGTGATGCAATAAGAAGGATAGAAGGAGTGAAAGATGCAAGACAGTATACAATACCTGTTGAAGATGCTGTAGAACGCGTAAGAAATGGAGAAACACCAACATTTACAACACGCGAAAAACATACAAGAGAATGTTTTGTTGTGGTAGAAGAGGGAGCAGATAAAGAAAGAATTGAAAGAGAAATAAAAACAATGCCAAATTATTTTGATGAATATGATACAACTGTACATTTTATTTCAGAAGAAGAATTAAAAAGAAATCATAGTTCTTTACCACATGGTGGATTTGTAATACATAGTGGTGAAACAGGTAATGGCAATAAACATGTAGTAGAATACTCATTAAAACTTGATTCAAATCCTGAATTTACAGGAAGTGTTTTAATTGCTATTGCTCGAGCAACTAATAGAATGGCTGAAGAAGGAATGAAAGGAGCAAAAACAATATTTGACATTCCACCAATATATATGTCAAGCAAACCAGCTGAAGAATTAAGAAAAAATTTATTATAATTTGTGCAAATTGGGACCGGGTCCTTTTTTGAAAATTTAGGAGAAAAAAATGGAAGAAGATAAAGTTGAAGTATGTATTGTTGCTGAAAGAGAATTATTTGAAGATAATTACATAGAAAATATCGAAAAATTAGGAAAGGTTATTTTTTTAAGAAAAAATAACTACGAAAAATTTTTAATTAAAGATAACAGTAAAAAAATAATTGTATATGATCCTGACTTTGCTGGATGGGATTTTAAGGATGAAATTTTAGAAAAATCCAGTAATATATTAGCTGTGTTTTTAGGAACTACAGATAAAAGCTATATTAATTTGGAATTATGCAAAAAATGCAATATACAGGTATTTAATATTCCAAGATATGCTGGAGATAGTGTTGCTGAATATTTGGTAATGTATATGTTTTCATGTGCTAAAAAAATTCCACTTCAAATAAAAAATGATAATAAGCAAATATTTGATGATATATTTTTGCAGATGCAATTAAAAAATAAGAAAGTTGGAATTGTAGGATTAGGAAATATAGGAAGTAAAATAGCAGATATTTGTGACGGAATCGGTATGAAAGTATGTTATTGGAATAGAAAAATAAAGCAAAGTGATTATGAATATATTAGTCTAAAACAATTATTCAAAACATGTGATGTCATATTTTTGTGTTTACAAATTAATGATGAAACAAAAAAAATAATAACAGATGAATTATTAGAAAGTATGAAACAAAATACGATTTTTATTAGTTGTACTGGAAAACAATTATTTAATTATAAGATGATTGAAGATAAAATAAATAATCAAGAATTATTTGGATATGCAATAGAAGAACCAGATATAGCGTTAGATAAATATAAAGGTAATGTTATGGTAACAAGTGAATATGGCTGGTTCACAAAAGAAGCATCAAAACAAAGAATTCAAAAATGGTATACATCAATTGTAACATATTTATGCAATCTATATGGATATTCAACTTCAAAATTCATAGAAAATATTGAGCTAAAAGAAAATAAGTATTTAATATGCAATATAAGAAAAGCAAAAACTGATGATATTCCTGCAATTGCTAAGCTATATATGGATCAAAATTGGTTTGGGGAAGAGAACTCAATTCAAAAAATGAAAAGTAATTATGATGAAAATTCTGAAAATGTTTTAGTATTAGTAGCAGAATACAAAGGAAAAATAATTGGAACAGCTACAATTAATATTAATAAATCACTTGCATTTAACTGTATGCAATATCTAACATTTGATTATTTAGTTGTAAAAAGAGAGTATAGGCGAAGAAAAGTGGGCACTCAATTGATGGAAGCAATGTATGCAATTATAGAAAAAGAAAATATGGAAAGTATTTGGGGCGTGGCATCTTATGGAAGAAAACAAGTAGGAAACTTTTTCAAAAATGTTGGATTAGATGATCCAGTCTATGGATATAGGCGAATATATATAGATGAAAGTGTAGTTCTTTAAAGGAGTCTTAATGAAAGTTTTTAATGATGAAGATTTTAATAACAAAACGACTATAAATGTATTGATTTTAATAATGATTTTAAGTGGATTTTTTGGCTTTATATATGAGATATTATTTTACAAAATAGATCTAGGGTATTTTGTTAAAAGAGGTTCTACTTTTGGCCCATGGATTCCAATTTATGCTTTTGGAGGACTGTTAATAACAATTGCGACATATCGATTTAGAAAAAAGCCTTTTTCTGTTTTTTTGATAAACTGTCTAGTTACAGGAATATTAGAATATTCTACAGGTTTTGTTCTATACGAAATATTTGGTATTAGACTTTGGGACTATAATACAGAAATTTGGAATTGGGGTAATATTAACGGCTATATTTGTGCAAGATCAATATTGTTTTTTGGAATATCTAGCTTGATGTTGATTTATCTATTTATACCACTAATAAAAAGAATTGTAAAAAAATTTTCAGAAAGAAGTATTACTATAGTATCATATACGTTAGGAATATTATTTACATTAGATATGATACTATATCAAATTATTAAAACATTTTGGGGACACCTTCCAAAAACATAAATTTATTTAATTAGGAATATTCAGACTTAGCTTACTCTAGAACTCATTTTTGCCGAAGAGTTTTTGAATCACTATAACTTGTAGTTATTTCGATATGACAAAAAAGTATTATACAAATTAGAAAATATGTTTTATAATGAGTATAAGAAGGAGGAGGCAAAGATGAATATTATAGTTATTAGAAATACTGAAGCACCATCTAATGTAAACTATGTTGTAGGTGGAAGATGTGACGAGAAATTAACACAAAAAGGTATTAATCAAGCAAAACAATTAAGAGAAGAGTTGAAAAACATAGATTACGATATTATAATTTCTTCACCAGTAAATAGAGCTGTTGAAACTGCTGAAATTATTAATTATAAACAACTTCCTATAGCTCAAGATGATAGAATAACTGAAAGAGATCCTGGAAAATTAGTTTTAAAAGATAGAAACCTAGTAAATAAAAGTGATTGGAATAGTTTAGACAAACTAAAAGCTAAAGACAGTGCTGAAACATTACTTTCACTATTAAATAGAACAGAAGATTTTTTAAATGATATGAAAACTAAGTATAAAAATAAAAATATACTTTTAGTTACACATAATTCAATATCAAGAGCTATATGGATTTTAGTTGATAAAAAAGATAAATCAAAAGAAGAAATCAATTCATATTATCATAGATCTGAAGACATAAAAATATATAGAAATATATAAAAATAGGCAGAGAATAATCTCTGTCTATCTTTATATATTTTTACATTCTTCTACTATACATTCTATTAATTCATTTAGTTGTTTAAATCTATTATTTTTGTTGTAATAAATACCATATTCTGTAGGCTCAATTTCAAATGATATTTGTAGAACTTCTAATTTATTGCCATCTAATTCTTCTTGAATAAATTCTTTGGTAAGAAATCCAATAGCTTCTTCATTTTTTAAAATTTCTATAATTCCATTTGATTCTATTGGTTTAATATTTTTATTGTTTGATAAATCTTTATATCCAAATGTTCTTTTTAAAACTCTTGTGCTAACAGGATTTCCATTAGGGATATTAGCATAAATTATTTCATTTTTTAAGTCTTTTTTGCTATATACTTTCTTAGAATACTTCGAATTCTTTTTGGTAACAAAGACATCATGTAAAAATCCTAAACTTATAAATTTTAAATTTTTATATTTAATATCATCAATTCTTTTTGTTAAAACTAAATCAAGTTGTTCTTCATCAAGACTTTCAAGCATTTCTTCAATATATTGATATTTATATTCAATTTTACTGTTTGAAAAACTATTATAATATTTTGATATTCCCTTAAAAAAGATTTTAGAAAGAATAGAACCTCTGGTTCCAACCTTAATAATTCTATCATTTATAAAATCATACTCAACCTTGTCTATTGATTCAATTAAATTTTCTAATTTTGCAAATAATTTAATACCATTAGATGTAAGTAGCATTCCTGAATTTGTTCTTTTAAATAATTTAGTATTTAATTGATCTTCTAATTTTTTTATTTGTTTTGTTACTGCTGGTTGAGATATACACAAAATTTCACTGGCTCTTGTAATATTCTTATTTTTTGCAACAATTACAAATGTTTTATAAAGTTCTAAATTTACCATTTATTACCTCTTTATTTATTACTCATTTCTTCTAAAGCAACTAAATCATTCCAACGTCTATCAACT
>CAMZHI010000037.1 GCA_947306755.1 uncultured Clostridia bacterium
CTAGTCTATCAACAACTAATTCTATTTGATGTTTTTTATTTTTTTCTATATTTATGTCATCTGATAAATCATAAATTTCATCATCAATTTTAATTCTAACAAAACCTTCTTTTCTAAATCCTTCAAATTCTTTTTTAAATTCTCCTTTTTTTCCTCTAACAACTGGTGCTAAAATTTGTATTCTAGTTCCTTCTGGTAATTCTAGAACCTTGTCTACAATTTGGTCTATTGATTGCTTTTCTATCTTTGTATTACAATTTGGGCAATATGGTACTCCTATTCTTGCATATAGCAAACGGATATAATCATATATTTCTGTAACTGTTCCTACAGTTGAGCGAGGATTTTTCGATGTTGTTTTTTGATCAATAGAAATTGCAGGAGAAAGCCCTTCAATTTTCTGTACATCAGGTTTTTCCATTATTCCTAAAAACTGCCTAGCATATGAAGACAAGCTTTCTACATATCTTCTTTGTCCTTCTGCATATAATGTATCAAAAGCTAAAGAGGACTTTCCGAGAGCCTGAAAGTCCAGTAATAACTACTAATTTATCTCTAGGAATTTCTAGATTTATATTTTTTAAATTGTGCACTTTAGCACCTTGAATAACAATTTTATCGTTCATAATCTCTCCTTTTTTCATTTTGGGACAGTACCTTTTTTGAAAAATTTACCGAACATTATTTTACCACAAAACAAAAAAAATGCAATAGTTTCATTGCATTTTCTATTTATATATTATTGCTCAGCAGCTAGCACTAAAATTCTTTGATCATTGCTTGCATCCGTACATGTTGAAAGTGTAATTTCTCTTTTTCCATCTGTATCTCTATTATAAGACTCTGTATCACCTACACTTGTTTGATAAACCTTATATACAATATATGTCACCTTATTACCATTAAGATCTGTAATATATATTTTATCACCATTTGTTAATTTTTTATTATTTGAAAAAAACTGTCCATTTCTGTAATTATGTCCTATTAATACAACATTTCCAACTGTATTTAAAGTAGCTCCTTCTGGAAATACCGCTGTAATTGCGGTTTCAAGTTTTTTAACTGTTGGAGGATCTTCTAGAACAGGATAGCTTACACCTGTTTTTGGAATTTCGATTGTACCAATTGCATTAAATCCTTTATACTGTTTCTTTTTTCCAGTAGATTGAGACACTTCTGCTTGTGTAATATTTTCAGCAATACTTCCACCTTCTGGTGGAATTTCTTCAGTCGAATTTTGGTCTGTTTCTCCTATATCTTCAGTAAAAGTCGAAACAAATTTTTCAGAATCTTTATCTGTTGAATATTTTTTATAATAACTAACTCCTAAAAATGCACCTAATCCAACAACAGCAGCTATTATAACTATTAATAATACTGTTAAAAACTTACTATATTTAGCTTCAAACATATTTTATCCCTCCGTTCATTAATCTATCTTCTATTATAGCAGATATTTTAACTTTTTTCAATATGATAAATCACTCATTGCTTGATTATATTGTTCTTCATTTGGTGCTTTTCCATGCCATCCTGCTTGATTTTCCATAAAAGAAACTCCTTTTCCTTTTACAGTTTTTGCAATTATGCATGTTGGCTTTCCTTTGGTTTCTCTTGCTTGTTTAAATGCTGATTTGATTTCATCATAATTATGTCCATCAATCATAATTACATTAAATCCAAATGATTTGAATTTTTCATCAATTGGTTTTAAATCCATTACTTCTTCTGTTGTTCCATCTATTTGTAAATTATTATTATCAACTATAATGCATAAGTTATCTAATTTATATTTATTTGAAGACATTGCAGCTTCCCAAACCTGTCCTTCTTGTATTTCTCCATCTCCTAATATGCAATAAACTCTATAATTCTTATTATCTAACTTTGCTGAAATAGCCATACCATTTGCAGCAGATAAACCTTGTCCTAGTGAACCTGTACTCATATCAACACCTGGAACATCATTCATATTTGGATGTCCTTGTAGATTACTGTCTAGTTTTCTTAAAGATACTAATTTTTCTTTTTCAAAATAACCTCTTTCTGCAAGTGCAGCATACAGAGCTGGTGCACAATGACCTTTTGATAAAACAAGTCTATCTCTCTCTTCCCATCTAGGATTCTTCTCATCAATGTTTAATTCGTCAAAATATAAAACTGTCATAATATCTGCAATTGAAAGTGATCCTCCTGGATGTCCAGATTTTGCATTGTATACTTCTGTAATGATATCTTTTCTAATTTCTTTTGCTTTAGATTTTAAATCATTAATATCCATTTTTCAAATTCCTTTCTCACAATTTACAAATATATTCTACTATAAATTATTATAGAATTCAATAACTTTGTTATATTTATTAAAATTTCGAAACAACTCACAAGTTATTATTTTATAAACATTCTTTTTATCATAGGTATCAAATAATGACTTCCACCATTTTCATTTGCTTTTTCTACCATACCAATAATTAAATATGGTGCGTCATAATCTACTGTAAAGCAATCAAACCAACCTATTGTATCTGCTTTTTCATCTTTTGATGCTTTAAGTTCTGCAGTTCCAGTTTTCCCTGCAATTGTTATACCATTAATTTTCATGTCTTTTGCAGTTCCCTGTTCAACAACTTGTATCATATCACTTTTTATAACATCTGTAGCATCTTTTGAAAAAGCTCCTTCTACAAGAAACTCCGGATTTTTATCTTCTTTGTATTCTAAGTATGGTTTTAACATATTTCCATCATTTGCAAATGCTGAATAAATTGATGCCATATGTATTGGATTTACCAAAATCTCACCTTGTCCATAACCACTATTTGCAAGTTGGCCTTCTGATGATATGGTATCTGAATTAGAATATTTTGATTTTGCTAAATTCATTTCAAAATCAATTGTTTCCCCAAATTTTATTTTTTTTAGGCCATCTATAAAATTTGTTTTACCAATTTTCAGTGTCGCTTGAGCAAAATAAATATTGTCAGAATAAATAAGCGCATTTTTCAAATTTTTTGGCCCATTATATGCTGTTAAAGTTGTTACATTAAAGTTCCCCCATGAAGCATCTTTTTTCCAACTTAATCCCGAATAATTGAATGTATCATCAGTAGATAATGAACCTGATGTAAGTCCTATTGCTCCTGTTAATGGTTTAAAAGTTGACCCCGGGCAATAGCTCTGTAAAAATCTTGCAAGCATAGGAGTTTTTTCATTTTCTGATATTTCTTTCCACTCTTCAGTTGTAACTCCTAGAGTCATTTTATTAACATCATAAGATGGTGTACTAACTAGTGCTAGTATTTCTCCAGTTGTATAATCCATAACAACAAATGCACCTTCATCATTTTTTAACTCATTATATAGGTTTTTTTGAATTCGTGAATCTATTGTTAACTTAACATCTTCTCCATCTTTTTTATCTTGTTCTAGAATTGTTTCTTTTTTATTTCCTTGTTCATCCACAATATATATTTGAAGTCCATCTTTTCCTTTAAGTTTTTCCTCATAAATCTTTTCTAATCCTGTTTTACCAATTACGCTATTTGCAGAATATCCAGGATTTTTTTCTAAATCTTCTTTTGTAACTTGTCCAACATATCCAGTTAAATGACAGCTAGCTTCTGCTAATGGATATACTCTTGCATCTATTGAAGTAATTTTCACACCTGGTATTGTTAGCAATTTGTTTTTTAATTCAGTATCATTTGTTGAAATTGATTTTATTGGTACAAAAGTCTCATCTTTTACCCAAGATGCACCTAATTTATTATTTATGCTTTCTGGTGTTGTTCGCAATATCTCTGCCATTTTTTTTATATTTTCTTGTTTATTTTCTCCAAGCTTATTTGGAACAATTCCAACAGAAGATGCTTTTCCATTTGTTGCAAGTTTTGCTCCATCTCTATCTATTATGCTCCCTCTTATTGCTTTATTGCTAGAAACTTTAACTTTATCTGTTTCATTTAAATTTGGAAAAATTAAATTTGATGACCAATTAATTTTATACACCTTTTCTTTTTTTATTAAAACTGCCGTATTGTCAAAACTAATCTCTCCACCTGAAGTATTCATTTTACTTGTGTATTGTACTTTTGCTTTATTTGTACCTTCTCTATTAATTCCATTTACTGTAATTTGCATATTTGCCATATCTATTCCAGAATATATATTTTTATTTCTTTTAATAAAATCATCTTCTGATATTTTAGATTTGCTCTCATCATCAAGCATTTGATACATTTCTTCATATTTTTCTTCATTTATTTTTGAAACATACTCTTCTAGATATTGTGCTGGGCTGGTTGAAAAATAGTTAAAAGCAAAATAACTACATACACCGAGTAGAACCATTAAAAATATAAATAAAATTGTTTTTGTTGGTTTATTGCTTTGTTTACTTCTTTTTTTATGCTTATTTTTTTGTTTCATATTTACTATCATTCCTTTCAAAGGCACAAATCAGGTTGGAAAAGAATTAAATTTTAACACAGCTAAAATTGTAATTATTTTTCAACATATGAGCTTTCTCCATTTGCATAATTAATACTTATTCCAGGCTGAGCATTATATACATATACATTAAAACATACTCCTTGTCCATTGTCTTCTACAGAATATGCTTCCATTTGAACCCCGCTTGCTACTAAATTACTGTTTTCAAAAATAGGTGTAACTCTATATAATACATGTTTATCTTCATTTTTATTCTGATTTTTTATATAATCTGCAACTTCATTCTCAAAAGGCAACATTCCTTGAACATTTAAATATCTTGTACCTGTTATTAGATTTTTAACATTTGCATTTTCTCCCGCAAGTTGATATCCTATCAAATGGCATCTATTATACAAATACTTACCATCTACAATATCATATTTTGCCAATTTCCATCCTGATGGTTTAACCATTCCAATTTCTCCTCTTGGTTCTTTAGGCATAATTTCTTTACAGATATTTGCAAATGCTGCTCCGCATCTTCCTAAACTATCTAATTCAGAATAATGTTCAAATACTCCCTTTTTATAATCTTCCTCAGTAAAATCTGGTATATTATTATTTATATATACAAATGATGAATCAGTAAATTCAGGAATGCTTGATAAATCAAAAGATGTAATTGTAGTAGTAGCACTAACAATTTCTGTTCCTAAAATTTGATGAATTTCATCTTCAAATTGTGGATAAAAATATGAAATTAGTGCAACAATTGCAGTAACTATTATACCAAAAATCAGCTTTTGCAATTTCTTTTTTTCTTTCTTTTTCATATGCTTATTCTCCTTGTCTTTCGTTATTTGAATTCTATCACTTAAGATAAAAAAAGTAAACATCTTTTTGTAAAAAATCTGGTAAGATTTACAAACTAATTGATTTAATTATTATCAAAGAAAGACTAAATATATTATTTTGAAATCACGCGTAAGTCGAACAGCTCGAACGCATACTGCCATTGTAACAGGCAGAGCCTTAACAATGGACAGCAAAACGAGGCATAGCCGAGTGCGATTGGAGAAATCGACATCGTAGCTGAATTTTTCGCAAGAAAAATTACAGGTACATAAAGATTTCGACACCAAGTGATTGAAAAATAATCTATTTAGTCTTTTAAATCTTTATTATATAATTACTTATTTAGCAAATATACAGCAAAATTTAAAACAGTAGCAAATGAAATCCAGAGTAAATATGGTATTTGTAGTAATCCTGCTGTTTTGTCTTTTTTATAAAATTTTATTATCATATCAATAACAAGTGCATCAAGTATTAATATCCAAACAAACGCAAAAAGTCTCCATTTAAAAACAAAAAATATAAAACTCCATAGTGCATTTACTGTTAATTGTAAATAATAAATTGAGTTTATTTCACAATCAACTAAGCCCTTTTTATCTAAAATCCCATAAGACACTCCCATTAAAACATATAATATAGTCCACACTATTGGAAACAAAAAACTGGGTGGTGCAAAAGCTGGTTGTATTAAATCATTATAATTAATAGCTTTTGAAGTAATTAGCCCAACCACTCCTCCTACAATAACTGGAATCAAAATTGATTTAGCAAATATTTTAAATCTTGACATTTAATCATCCTCCTTTTTAGCTATTGTATTATTTAAAATTTATATTATGATAAAAGATTTTTCCTAATGCTGTAAAAAAAATTCTAAGTCCTTTTTTACATATTAAATGAAAAAAACTAATCCGCGTCAGCATATCGTTTTTTAAAATCCGTATGGTGGGTATCCCTAAAGGGGGTACCATAGGATTTTAAAAAATGATGTGTGGTTAAACAGGATTAGTTATTTTCATTGATGTAAAAAAGGACTAGATTTCAAATTAACACATTTCATCATTTTATCATACTATATTCTAGGTGATTATATGAAAATTTTAAAACTTGGATCAAGACGGTCCTTTAGTTGAATATTTACAAACTCTTTTGTTTTACCTTGGATTCTATAATGATAATATTGATGGAATCTTTGGAAATACTACAAGACGTGCTGTTATCAATTTTCAAACTGCTTTTAGATTGAATCCTGATGGCATAGTTGGAAGGAACACTTGGAATGCTTTGATGCCATATATAAATGGTGGTTTAGGTTTTATTGTTCCTACAAATATTAATTATAGTTATTCTATTTTACAAATTAATATTAATTCACTTAAAATACTTTATCCATTTTTAGAAATATCCTCTGCCGGTAAAAGCGTTTTAGGAAATGATATTTCTGTAATTAAAATTGGTCGTGGTGAAAAAGAAGTGTTTTATTCAGCTACGATTCACGCCAATGAGTGGATTACATCTCCGCTTCTTATGAAATTTTTAGCAGATTATTGTTATACATATGTAAATAATTTAAATATCTATGGATACTCTGCCCGTCAGCTTTATGAGAATACAACTATTTACATTATGCCAATGATTAATCCAGATGGTGTAAATTTAGTTACAGGTGAAATAAGACCGAATTCATCTCTTTATACTAATACACAATTGATTGCAAACAATTATCCAAATATTCCTTTTCCAAATGGTTGGAAAGCCAATATTAGAGGTGTGGATTTAAATTTACAATTTCCAGCAGGTTGGAATGAAGCAAGAAGAATTAAATATTCTCAAGGTTTTACATCTCCTAGCCCTCGTGACTTTGTAGGGCTTCGGTCCACTTACAGAACCAGAATCTTTAGCCATCTACAATTTTACTTTAGAACATGATTTTAGGTTGATTTTAACTTATCATACACAAGGAGAAGTTATTTTCTGGCAATTTCAAGATTATGCTCCAAGTGAAGCACTTTCAATCGGAACACAATTCTCTAATGTAAGTGGTTATAGTTTAGAAGAAACTCCTTATAATTCAAGCTTTGCAGGTTATAAAGATTGGTTTATTCAAAATTATATTAGACCTGGATATACAATTGAAGTAGGTCGTGGAATAAATCCACTCCCTACTTCACAGTTTGACAAAATTTATAGAGATAATCTTGGAATTTTAGTTTTAGGGGCTGTATTATAAATTATTATTTATTTAAAATAGCATCTATGGGTTTCATTTTAGTTGCCTTGCCTACTAAAAGTAAATTTGAAATCAAAATAATCAAAAACATAAATACAACAATTTCAATAATATTAAAAAATCCAAAGCTTAACATATCAATCTGTAATATTCCATGATCTATCATAAATTGATTTATTCTTTCTATTATTTTTGGAGAAATTATCATTGATACTATTAATGGAACTATCATCATTAAACAACTTTCGCTTAAAAATATTTTCATAACATCTCTTGAACTGCATCCTAATGCTCTTAATGTTCCGATTTTTTTTCTAGAAGATCTCACGCTTTTTTGTATAAAATCAACAACTACAAATGCAGAAAATACTGCAAACACGATTATTACATATTTAAGAAAACTTCCTAAATCTTTAGCATTTATATATGTTTCAATAACTTTATTAGAATAGTTTGAAGATGATATTGTATTTGAATTTATTGCTGGGTATTTTTTAAGAATTTTTTCTAAAATATCTTTATTTGATATTTTAGTTGCTACTTTAAACAATTGTGCATTATTAGTTATAAATGGTGTTGCAACATTTTTTGAGCAATAAATAGTTACTCTATTTAAATCAATATTATTGACTTGAGCAATCATATCATTCATACTATAGTCTGCCTCTGGTTCACTTAAAATGATACCGGCAATTTTATATTCTTCGTAATCTTCTGGTGTTAATTTTCCATTTTTGATATTTAACTTAATCTTGCTTCCAATAATATTATTTTTTCTTAAATAATCTGTTAAATATTTGGTAGCATTATTTTTACTATTTTCAAAATAGTATGGCTCATTAAAAGTAGTCGTATAACTCATAATATAATCATAATTAGTTAGTTCATTAAACATTGTATCTGAAATTACAATTTCATCATCAGCTAATTCTTTTATGCTTTTCTCTCCTGAATCAGTGATAACTGTCATTTCTTTTTCAAAATAAGCTATTCTTTCTGGATATGCATTATATGAATTATATAAAACTTTGCTGGAAAGTCTTGCAAATGAATTTTTTATAGCATTTTGTTTTTCAATAAATCTATTATTAACATATATATAATTTTCTTCTGAATGTATATAATCTGTAAATTCAACTTTCTTTTTGCTTTCTTCATTATCTTTTTTTAAATTATAGTCATAGACTGTTTCTGTCTTAAAGCTATCATACTCTTTTAATCTATTAGAATTGTCTACAATTCCTACAATTTTAAAATATGAATTATCTCCAAATTTTAAATATTTATTACTATTAATTATTTCATTAAAATCTTTTGGTTTGTATTGTTCATCTGTTTCGCCTTTAACTTGTGCTCCATAATAAATAATACAGTCTGCCAAATAATTAGAAATTATTATTTCTCTTTCATCTGCAGGCATTCTTCCTATTAAATTATCTAATTTATCATTTTCTGCAATTTCTATGTATTCTATTTCTAAATCTTGATTCATTGAATAGTAAACTGGTATATTATTGCTATTTTCATGATTTAAAAACGCAAACGTTTTTTGTTCTAAACTTCCGATAGTGTATTTTTTTCTCCACTTTAAATTTGTGTTTTTTTCAATATCTTGTATATCATTATCAGTTAATTCTATTCTACCTCTTTCCATAAATATTTCTGTAGGTGATTTATCGGAAATGACATCACTAAATTTAGAAATATTTACAGAAAACTCTTCACCCTCTTTTACTTGCTCTATTATTTTTTCATTTATATTTGTCCACTTAGTAGATAGTGCAATAGCTAAAAATACAAAACTCATAGCTATTATTAATGAACTAAAAAAGAGACTAATTTTCTTTGTTAACATACTTTTTAATCCTAAATTTATGCTGTGTTTAATTGGCAAACTAGCTTTTTTTAAGTAAAATTCTTTTTTATTTTCTAAATCATCTGTTTTACAATTATCACTGATTATATTACCATCTTGTATTTCTATAACTCTGTCTGCATATATGTTTGCTGATTCTTTATCATGTGATACAACAATTACCAATTTTTCTTTACTTAAATCTTTTAAGATTTTCCAAATTTGTTCACCTGTTTGACTGTCTAAATTTCCAGTTGGTTCATCAGCTAAAATAATCTCTGGGTTTTTTATTACTGCTCTTGCGATAGCTATTCTTTGCTTTTGTCCACCTGACAATTCATTTATTTTTCTTTTTGACACTTCAGTTAGCTCAACTTTTTTAAGTATTCTCTCTATTTCATCATCAGTTGCTTCTTTCTTTTGCAATTCAAGAGCCAGTTTTATGTTTTGTTCAACAGAATAATCTTCTATTAAATTAAACTCTTGAAAAATAAATCCCATATATGTATTTCTAAAGGCATCATAATCTTTTTCTTTAAATTTGTTTGTTGATTTTCCATTAATTATGATTTCTCCTTTATCATATTTATCAAGCCCACCTATCACATTTAATAGGGTTGATTTTCCACTTCCACTTTTACCTAATATAAATACCATCCCTGTTTCAGGAAATTTTATTGAAATATCTTTTAGAGCTTCTGTATTTGTAGACTTTTTGCTTTTATAAGTTTTACTTACATTTTTTAATTCGATCATTTTTAATATCTCCTATTCATAATAAAAATAAATAAATCTATCTTTTCTTCAATTCTATTTTAGCACATTGCTTTATTTTTGTCAATATCTTTTTTACGTTTATCGTTAAGTTTATTATTTTTATCATTCAATTATTATTTAAATTCAAAAGGATCTCTATTATATTTTACTCTTAATATCGTCATAAAAAAAACGAAACTAACATTTTCTAAGCTCCTTATGTCGCTAAGAAAATTTAAGTTTCGCATATTTACCCTAAAGCCACATCTAAAATCATCATTATTACAAATCCTATTGCTACACCTATTGTTCCTATATTAGAGTGTTCACCTGTTTGTGATTCTGGTATTAGTTCTTCTACTACTACATATATCATTGCTCCTGCTGCAAATGATAACAAATAAGGAAGTATAGGAACAACTAAATTAGTTAAGCAAATAGTAAGTATTGCACCTATTGGCTCAACTATGCCTGATAAAGTGCCATATAAAAATGCTTTTGGTTTTGACATACCTTCACTTTTAAGTGGCATTGATATTATAGCTCCTTCTGGGAAGTTCTGTATTGCAATACCAATTGCAAGTGCTATTGCTCCTGCCATTGTTATACCTGTGTTTTGTGCAATAGCCCCTGCAAATACCACACCTACTGCCATTCCCTCTGGAATATTATGAAGTGTTACAGCCAAGACCATCATTGTAGTTTTTTGAATTTTTGATTTTAATCCTTCTGGCTTATCTGTATTTAAATGTAAATGTGGAATAATACAATCTAATACTAATAAAAAACATATTCCAAGTAAAAATCCTATTGTAGCAGGTACCCAAGTAATTATCCCCTGCTCCTCTGCCATGTCTAGTGCTGGTATAATCAATGACCAAATTGATGCTGCAATCATTACCCCAGATGCAAATCCTAATAATAATTTTTCTATTTTTTTATTTATCTTGTTTTTCATAAGAAAAACCAAACCAGAACCCAAAGTTGTACCTAAAAATGGAATTAATAATCCCCAAAAAAATTTCATTTCAATTTTTACACCTTTCTTTTAGATATAGATATTATTTTCTTTATATCAATTTCTGTATCTTTTCTTCCATATCTTCAGGCTTATATGTTGGCGAATATCTTGCTACAACATTTCCTTCTCTATCTATTATAAATTTGGTAAAATTCCATTTAATGTCTCCATCTTTTTTACAGCTAGAGCTTATTTTTTCAATAGCTTTCATTGCCATTTTATTTTTTATTCCATCAATACTATCTTCTTTTATTTCATTTTTTATATAAGTATATAAAGGAATTTCATTTTCTCCATTTACATCAACTTTTGTAAATTGGTCAAAAGAAGTATTATACTTTAATTGACAAAACTCATGTATTTCGTCATCAGTTCCTGGTGCTTGTTTTCCAAATTGATTACAAGGAAAATCTAGAATTTCTAGTCCTTTATCATGATATTCCTTATATAGTTTTTCTAGTCCCTCATATTGTGGTGTAAAACCACATCCTGTTGCAGTATTAACAATAATTAAAACTTTTCCTTTATAATCTGAAATTGAAATTTCTTCACCATTTCTATTTTTAACTGTATAATCATAAATTGACATATAAATTCCTCCTTTACTTCAATCTACAAGCATTATATACTAAAAGGCTTATAAATACAATAAATCAATCATAATTATTTGTTGTATTATTACAATTTAGCAACAGGCTTAATTTTGTAGAGAAATGTAGGGGCGATTTTAATCGCCCGAAATTTTTGACGGGCGATTAAAATCGCCCCTACAGTTTCTTTCATTAATCTTAAAAAATTATACTTCTAGATAATAGTTTAAAGATATTAATAACATATTTAGCCTTGTTTTCTTGTATCATTAAATCCTAATAAATAAATACCCTGATATTCATTATTTAAAAACAATTCCACTATATGTTTTTTATTTTCCAAATTATCTTCTTGTGAAATATTCTGATTCACCTTTGATAACACATATTCGCTATTTGGTTTCATATTTAAAATTGAAAGTTTATTATCTCTTTTATTTTTACCAGGTGTCAACATATGAAGTGTAAATGTATAATTATCGTCATTTATCTTAAGCTTGCCTCTAGATATTGTTATTTTATTAGGTATATTTGATAAATTATCAAACAAATATATTTCCATTGGAACACTGTTTTGATTTGTCTCATCATTTTGATTATAACTTATATTTAATATTGGGAGATCTGTGCATTTAAGGTTATATATATGATATTCTTTTTCATTGTAAATCATTATTTTAAATTGATGATTACTTTTAACTTTTTCGTCTGTTATATCATCTGCCAAAACTGCTAGTTTTACATTGTTATTTGCATTATACTCAACTTTTGGATTATACTTATTTGTGCTATCATTTATCAGAGAATAGTATAAAGTATTGCTTTTTTCATCAATTATTAATTTATAATCATTAAATCTAATATCTTCTAGCCTTAAATTATTATTTTCAGTTCGTGATTTTTGAATGCTATCCCATTTACTTTCACTTACAGAAAGGTTATTAAATCTATGACTCGGATTCAGCACAACTATTAAAATAATAACCATAACTGTAAAAAAACTAACAGCAATTAATATCTTCCTTCTACTCATAGTTTTATTTCCTTTATTCTTTAAATTGTAATTATTTTTCAACGGCTATACGATGTCATCTGCATCATATTCTATAATAGAATACTTATTAATTTTTTTATTCTTTGAAAGCTCACCATTTAATTCCTGAATATTTTTATATGTAAGCTCTATTGCATAATCATAACCTTTTGAAGAATAATTTCTTGATTTAAACTTATTGCTTATTTTTCTATCTTTAAAGATGTTTATCAAATCTTGTTCAACATCTTCTGTACTTCTTACAATTAAAACAAATGATTTTCTACCAAAATTTAAATGTTCTAAAGCTATTAATACAATTGTAACTGCAACTGATGTTAGAACTCCTACTTCAAACAACTGACATCCACAAATTATTCCAATAAACACACTCCATAATAAATACATCATATCTACTGGATCTTTAACAGATGTTCTAAATCTTATAATTGCAAGTGCTCCTATTGTACCTAGTGTTATTACTAAATTTGATTGCAAGCAAAGAATTATTGTTGCTATAAAAAACGGTAAAATTGCTGTAGTTATATTAAAAGATTTATTATAAAATGACCTATGTGATACCATTCTATATACAAAAAACTCATATATTGCAAGTATTGCAACCATTAATAATACTGCTAATATTGTATTTGTGGTTATGCTTTCATTAGCATAAGAATTTATTATATTTTCAAAAATTTCCATCTAATTTTTCTCCTTTTTTAAATCCGCAACTTTGCTTTCATTGTATATGCTTTTTTCTCGACTAAAGCACGAAAAAAGATATACAATGCCGCCGTTGCTACTCTATACAAAAAAATTTATAAACAATTATGTTCAAATTTATCTGAAATAAGAATCAATAATCTTCCTCCCATAATAATACTTTGAAAAAGAACTCTGTTTAAAACTATATGATTCTACAATATTTCTAATATGTGATGGTAATATTTCATCGAATTTTACTTCTAATACATTTAATCCACTTGGTAGTAGATAAAAGCTTTGATAATCTCCATCTAAAAAATTTTCTAATTCATATGAAGCTGAAATCTTCATATCAAAAGTAATTCTTACATTTGTTATTTCTTCTACATAAGCAATTCTTTCATAATCAATAATTACTTTTGGCTTATAATTTTGTGTTAACATATCTACTGCTAATTCTTTAATCAATTTCTTTTTTGTTTCAAATACTAAGTCTGTATGATCTCCTGATACTATTTGATTATATTCATCTATTGTTATTTTACAAGATTTTTTATGGCATCTGCTTTCTAGCTTTTCCTTTTTTTCAAGAACAATATAGTTTAAGTCATCTCCATAATATCTTATTCTCCACTTAAATCTTTCTGACAATCCTGAATTTGTTGTATAAATAGATGTATCTTTATAATCATCAAAATATAAAGAATGTATTAAATATCTTCCGCATAGGAGGAGTATGAGGATCTATCTCCATTATTTCAGATAATCTTGATTTTAATAAAGATAGTTCCTGATTAGTTAAAGTGTATTTCCATTCACTACGATAAACTTTCATAATTATCTTCCTCTTCTTCCACCGTTCATTTGCATTCCACCATTTGGGTTCATTTGCTCTCCATTCATTTGCATTCCACCTTGTTGTCCACCTTTCATACCTCCACCCATCATTTGGTTAGTAATAGTATTTAATTCGCTTCCATTTACAATTATTGTTCCACCTTTTTTCTCAGCGGTTCCATCATAGTCAAATGCTGAATTTGCTGTTATATTGATTGTTCCTCCATTAATATAAATGTTTCCATTAACATCTATTGCATCAGTATCACCCTGCCCCATTTTTATTGTAATATTTCCACCATTAATTTCAACAGTTGGAGTTCCTATATTCGATTTCTTACTTCCATTTATTCCATCATCAGTTGCTGAAATATTAATTGTTCCATTATCAATTTTTACACAAGTTGCTTCAATTCCTTCAGCTCCAGTAATATTAAATGTTCCTCCACTTATTGTTACTTTTGTTATACCTTGAATTCCATCACTTTTAGCCGTAATATTATAAGTTCCACCTGTAATTGCAACATATCCTAAACTAGTATCTTCATCATTTGATGCTTTTATCCCATCTCCACCTGCATTTATAGTAAATGTACCATCAGATATTTCAACACTATCTTTTCCTCTAATACCATCATCCTCAGTAGTTATATTATATGTTCCATTTTTAATTACCAAAGTGTCTTTTGAAACTATTCCATCATAATTTGATTTAACATCTATTGAGCCTGTTCCCGAAATTACTAAATCTGCTTTCGAATATATTGCTCCATCTAAATCTTCTGTTGTGTTTGATGTAATTTTGTTTTCTCCCGAAAGAACTATATTTACTTTTTTGGCTTCTTCTATATTTATAGCTGGACCACTTGAATTTGTTATTTCAACACCATTTAAGTTGAGAGTTACTTCTTCACTCGTATTTACTACAATTTCTTCATACTCCCCTGATAAATCATAAGTTCCACCTTTGGTAATATTTAAAATCTTTGAATTAGATGTCTCTGTTACACTGCTTGAACTGGTTGTTTTACTTGAAGTATTAATACTATCAGAAGTATTTGTAGTTATTGTATTTGATTGACTGCTATCCAATTTTACTTTGTTGTATGCAAATACAAAACACCCTGCAAGTCCAGCAATTACAACAACCGCTACTGCTCCTAAAATAATTTTTTTCACATTTTTGTTTTTTGTTTCTTCCATAATCATTTCCTCACTTTCATATTATGGTTTTATTATAATAGGAAAAGATTGAAATAAAATTGAAAATATTTGATTTAGTATAAATAAATTGTCAAAAAAGTAGGGGCGATTTTAATCGCCCGCATAAAAACAATAATATTTGATTATTTTATTAAATCCTTTTATATTTTTTCTTTTCAATTTTATTTTATATGATCAAATTTAAAAATTAATTTTTATTATTTCGGGCGATTAAAATCGCCCCTACATTTTCTCTATAATTTATAATTCTTACCGAAATGTCATAAAAGATTTTCAATTTAATACATTGATTTATACATCGATTCTGATTATAATCTTACTATAAAACTAGTAAACCCATCTTTACAACTAACACTGATGGTTCCTTTATACTTTTCAACAATTCCTTTTGCAATTGATAGACCAAGTCCATATCTTTTTTCAGATCTTGACC
>CAMZHI010000038.1 GCA_947306755.1 uncultured Clostridia bacterium
TATCTATCATCCAATCCCAATTAACAGCTTGTTCTGGAAACAATCCAGTATGCTTGAACCCCATTGGTTTTATATTAAAAATCAAATCTTTGTATTTAACCTTCCAATTTTCTGGAAGTTTTTTATTATATTTCCAACTTCCTCCTCCAGTTTTTGACCTACTGTATATTGCATCTGCTCTTTTCCATTTTTCAGGAAAGCTTTTTTCTTTCCATATTATTTGTGGATCAGGTCTTGAAAGTATAATATTTCCCCATTTTTCTAATTTTTGTCCATTTACCATATCTATTATTTTATATTCTTCCCAATCTCTTGCTACTATCATTATAATCTCCTTTGTTTTAGTAATTACAACTTATTTCTATTATCTTCATAAACTTGTATATCAGAAAAAAATTCATAAATACACACAGCATAATAATTGAACTTGTCATTAAAATAAATTTGTGTTTACTAATTTTTTTTAAAAAACTACTTGTCCTTTTATTTATTTTAATATTCTCATTTTCAAGATATGTTGTATATCCAACTTTAAAAAAATCTTCTTTCATATACATTCCCCCTTGTTAAATATATATGAAAGAAGTTAGAGTTTTAGAACTAATCTTGAGGTATTAAATAATCAAAAACATTACGTTCAGTTTCTTCTCCATTATTTATAATTGACATCCAATATGAATCTTTTCCTTCTGATGTTTTTATATATACTTGATCTAATACAAAAGAAACAATGTTATCATTTCCATTTAAATTTACAAAACCATATTTATTTGATTGATCACTAACAACAAGAGTTTTTAACTCAGGTATCTGTAATAATCCATAAATGTTTTTACCACTTTTTACTTTACTACAACCTATATTAGTATATTTAAATCCATCTGAAACCTGTTGTCCTTTTTTATTATATAACGCCCAATACTTTCCTTGCTTAACTGGTATTAATTCATCTAGTAAAATATAACCATTTTTTACTCCATTATATGCAAAACTACTTACATTAATTCCAATTCTATCATATTGAGGGTATATAATAATGTTGTCATTTTCACTTTTATTGACATCAATTACTCCATATAAATTGTTGCTTTTAACCACATATAAGTTTGTGTTCTTTCCCATTGAAATTATGCTATCATATATTAATGCAATCTTTCGATTTCCATCTTTATCAAACAACCCAACCTTTCCGTTACTTTTAACAGAAAAAGTTTTAGAATTTGGAAAATAATCTATATTATCATATTTAGGCTCTAAAATAAATTTTTCAAGATCGCTAGTTAAAAGTCCATACTTATTGTTATTTGTCTTTATAATTAACACATCTTCAAATATAGATTTATTATTATTCAAATCTTTTCTTTCGTACACTAGTTTTCCATAGTTTCCAAAGCTTTTTTTATTTATCTTTTCAGCTTGTTTTTTTATTAAATAATCTAAAGTATAAATTTTAAATAGTTTCTTTTTTTCATTATAAGAAATAATTACATTATATCCTTTTTCTATTCCATCTTGAGATGCATATAAAACATTGTTGTTATTAAATACATCTTTATCGATTGTGTATTCTTCATATTCATTGCTATTATTCTGTAAATTTTTCTTAAAAATACTTTTTGATCCTTTGCTATACACAACAACTTCTTGCTTATCTCTTAAAATATGGCAAGAATTCACATCCTCTGTTTTAATATCATATTCACCATCATAATCTTTGTATCCAAATCCTTTATTTGCTACATTTAAGTATGTGGCAAATTTTCTAATTTGAAAATAAATATTAATCTTACCTTTTTCATCTGTTTGTATATCTACTATTTTATCAAAATTCTGGACTTTAACTCCATCAATATATGTTGTTATATATGTTGGATTATCCTTTTTATACATTATTAAACCTATTAATGTACATATAAAAACTATAACAATAATAATAGCAATTATAATCATTATTCTTAACTTTTTGTTTTTTAATTTTCTTTCTTCTATTTCATCATAATCTATATACATACTATTCTATCCTCCATGATTTAATTAATTCCGTATTCTTTATAGAACTTATCTCTAAAATGTAATAAATTATCATTTTCTATCTCTGTTCTAACTTGCTCCATTAATCTAGTTAAAAACCTTAAATTATGAAGTGATATTAATCTCATTCCTAAAATTTCATTGGTTTTTATTAGATGTCTTAAATATCCTCTTGTATAATTTTTACAAGTATAGCAATCACATTCATCATCCAAACATTTCCAGTCTCTTGCATATTCATTATTTCTTATAACTAATTTTCCTTTTGATGTTAAAGCAGTTCCATGTCTAGCAAGCCTTGTAGGCAATACACAATCACACATATCTATTCCTGCAAGCGAAGCTTCTATTAAATAATCTGGGCTTCCAACACCCATTAAATATCTTGGTTTGTTTTCTGGCATAAGAGGTGCTGTATATCTTAAAATATCTAAGAATTCTTCTTTTGGCTCCCCAACACTTATTCCACCAATTGCGTATCCAGGGAAGTCTAAATCTATCAAATCTTTTGCAGATTTTTCTCTTAAATCTTTATAAAATCCTCCTTGAATAATCCCAAATAAACCTTGGTCTTTTCTTGTATGTGCATCTTTACATCTTTTTGCCCATCTGGTTGTTCTTTCCATAGATTGTTTTGTATATTCATATGTTGATGGAAATTCACAACATTCGTCAAAACTCATTATAATATCTGCTCCAAGGGCTTCTTCAATTTCAATTACTTTTTCAGGTGTAAACATATGCTTGCTACCATCTAAGTGTGAATTAAATAATACTCCATCTTCAGTGATTTTTCTAAGTTTACTTAAAGAAAAAACTTGAAATCCTCCACAATCTGTAAGAATTGGTTTGTCCCAATTCATGAATTTATGAAGACCACCTGCTTCTTTTACTATATCATGGCCTGGTCTTAGATATAAATGATATGTATTTGAAAGTATAATTTGTGCTTTTACATCATTTTTTAATTCTTCAGGAGACATTGATTTAACTGTTGCTAATGTTCCAACTGGCATAAAGATTGGAGTTTGTATATCTCCATGTGGCGTATGAACCACTCCTCTTCTTGCACCTGAATTTTTATCGATATGTAAAAGTTCATATGTTATTGCTGGCATGGCACACCTCTCACTTCTGACCTCATTTTTTTGATAATTCTTTTATTCCATTTCTTATTATCTCTTCTAGACTTAAGGTTTTATCAACCTTTTCCATTACTTTTTCTATATCTTTTGTACTATATCCAAGAACTTGAAGTGCAGTAAATGCTTCTTCTAATTTTTGGTCTTTTTCAATTACATTTTTTATAGGATTTGCGTTATCTACTGCAACTGATAATTCTTCAATTTGCTTTTCTTTTTTCAATTTATCTTTTAGTTCTAAAACAATTCTTTGAGCGGTTTTAGCTCCTATTCCAGGTAATTTCTTTAATGTGTTTATATCATTTGAAATAATTGCAATTGCAAAATCTTCTGGTTTGATTGTTCCAAGCATTGTAATTGCCGTTTTTGCTCCTACTCCACTTACTGATATTAGTAATTCAAAAAGCCTCAATTCTTCACTTGTATTAAATCCAAAAATGCTTATATCATCTTCCATTACTCTATAATATGTATGGACTTTTACTATCTCTCCAATGTTCCCTACATTTTCCATAGCCAAATCTGACATAAAAATTTTGTATCCAAGTCCACCAACATCAATCACGACATATCCTCTTGCTTTAACTGCAAGTTTTCCTTTTATGTATGCTAACATCTCACTTCTCACCTCATTGCTCTTTAAGATATATACTTACCTATTAATACTTATTTTGATTTTTTGCCAAATCAAATTCTTTTGAGTGTTTCATAATTCTAATTTTTTCAAATGTAAATTTAATTGAATGAATAAATGACACTAATGGATTTACCTTTTTATAAACTACAAGGCTGAATTCTTGTTTTTTATCTGCCTCTAGCTCTAAATTTGTAAATCTTTGCTCTTTTGTTGGTATTATATCTTTTATCAAATTACTTAATTCTGTATTCTCACTTATTACACTTATTTGCATTAGTTCTTTTAAATTTTTATCCATATCGAATTCCTTTCTGTTTTGAAAGTCATTTTTTCACATTTATATTATATTCTATAGATAAAAAAAAATCAAGAGAATACTTGATTTTTTATATTAATAAATGTTACAGTTCAGTAAGGAAAAATCATTAATATATGTAGGGGCGATTTTAATCGCCCGAAATATTAATTTAGGTAAAATGTATACGGCATAATAAAGAATTATAAGAATTTTGAAAAACGCTTGGAAAATAATCAAACATTTACAAATAGACACCAATAAATAAAATATTTAATCTGTTAAATCTGTTTTAAGAACATATTATGCAAAATGAAATACATAATTAAAATGTTAGATTTTTAGGCGGGCGATTAAAATCGCCCCTACATTTTTTCTTAATTTTTAATCTCTATATGTTTTTTTATTTATTAATTAATCATCT
This sequence comes from uncultured Clostridia bacterium, assembly GCA_947306755.1. Classification (GTDB taxonomy): domain Bacteria; phylum Bacillota; class Clostridia; order TANB77; family CAG-508; genus CAG-269. The sequence continues at coordinate 4,530 of CAMZHI010000038.1, forward strand.
CAAATTGAGAATTATATAGCTCCGCATAAACTCCTTGTTTTGACATTAATTGTTCATGATTACCTTGTTCTACAATATTTCCATTATCAATAACCAAAATTAAGTCTGCGTTTTTTATAGTGGACAACCTATGTGCAATTATAAAAGATGTTTTTCCTTTAGTTAATTTATCCATTGCTTTCTGAACTAGTTCTTCTGTTCTTGTATCAACATTCGATGTAGCTTCATCTAATATTAAAAATGGCGCATTTTGAAGTATTCCTCTTGCAATTGTTAAGAGCTGTTTTTGTCCTGCTGATACACTTTCATTTTCTGACAATACTGCATCATAACCATTAGGTAAAGTTCTTATAAAATGATCTAATCCTACTGTTTTGCAAACTTCAATTACTTGTTCATCTGTAATGTTTTCATTATTATATACTATATTTTCTTTTATTGTTCCATCAAATAACCATGTATCTTGAAGAACCATAGTAAATAAATCATGAATATTTTTTCTTGTTAACTCTTTTGTTGAAACATCATCAATTCTTATATCTCCAGAATCTATATCATAAAATTTCATAAGCAAATTTACAAGTGTAGTTTTTCCAGCTCCAGTAGGCCCAACAATTGCAACTTTTTCTCCTGGTTTAGCAACCATGCTAAAATTTTTAATTGTTGGTTTATCATTATTATCATATTGAAAAACAACATCTTTAAATTCAATCTTACCTTGAACTTTTTCTTTTTCAAGTCTTTTGGTAAATGATGATTCATCTGCCATTTCTTTTTCATCAACAAATTCAAAAACTCTTTCAGATGCAGCTGCTGTTGATTGAAGTGATGTTAAACTTTGGGCTAATTGTGATAATGGATTTGTAAATAATCTTACATAAATCATAAATGCTATAATTACTCCAAAAGAAATAATATTATTCATTGTAAGAATTGCTCCAACAATACATACAGCAACATAACCAAAGTGTCCAATAAAATTCATGATTGGTTGCATAAGTCCTGATAAAAATTGACTTTTTAAATTTGCATCATAAACACTTTTATTTAATTGGTCAAATTTCTCATTTGCTTGTTTTTCTCCATTATAAACTTTAACAACATTTAAACTTGAATAAATTTCTTCTATATGTCCATTTAGTTTTCCAAGTTCTGTTTGCCTTGCACTAAAATATTTTTGAGATCTTGCTAATATTAAAAACATAAAAACAAATCCAACTACACTAGCTAAAATTGCAGTAATAGCCATTATCCAGTTTGTATAAAACATCATAATAATAGTTCCAAAAAATAATGTTATTGATGTAACAAGTGTTGCTAACGATTGATTCATAGTTTGTGCAATTGTGTCTACATCATTTGTAACTCTTGATAAAATATCTCCTTTTGAGTGTAAATCATAATATCTTAATGGTAGTTTGTTTATTTTTTCTGATATTGCTGTTCTTAAATCTTTTGCAAATCTATTTGAAACATCTGCCATAAGTATATTTTGAACAAATATAAATAATGCATTAGCTATATACATTATTCCTAATATTATTGCAATTTTCTTAACTTTATTTATATTCATTTCTCCAAATACACCTAATCGTATTTCATCTGTTAAATTTGATAATTTATTTGGCGCTTTTATTCCTATTATTGCACCAAGAATTGCAAGAATTAAAGCCATAGCTACTGCTAATCTATATTTATTTAATTCTTTATATAATCTCAAAATCGCACCTTTGAAGTCTTTAGCTTTGTCATTTGGATTTTGATTTCCTCTTCGCATTGGTCCAGGCATAATTGATTTTCCTTTCTTTTTTTAGCTTGCAAGTTCGCTTTCAGATAATTGTGATAATGCAATTTGCTTATATACTTCACAGCTTTTTAATAGCTCTTTATGTTTTCCTTGCCCTACAATTTTTCCTTCATCTAATACTAAAATTTTATCAGCATTCATTATTGTTCCTATTCTTTGTGCTACAATTAGAATAGTAGCATCTTCGGTATATTTGTTTAGCTCTCTTCTTAATGTTAAATCTGTTTTATAATCTAATGCTGAGAAGCTATCATCAAAAATATAAATTTCAGGATTTCTTGCAATTGCTCTTGCAATCGAAATTCTTTGTTTTTGTCCTCCTGAAATATTAGTTCCCCCAGCTGCTAAATCTGTATTATATCCATTTTCCATACCTTCAACAAACTCTTTTGCTTGTGCAACTTCAATTGCTTTTTTTATTTGGTTATCATCAATTTTTTCTTCTCCATATGATACATTTGCATTTACAGTACCATTAAATATAACCGCTTTTTGTGATACATATCCTATCTTTTTATGTAATGAGCTTTGTTTATAATCTTTTACATTTACTCCATCAACAAATATTTCTCCACTCGTGACATCATAAAATCTAGGAATTAGGTTTATAATTGTTGACTTTCCAGAACCTGTTGATCCTATAAATGCAATTGTTTCACCTTTTTCAGCTTTAAAAGATATGTCTTTTAAAACATATTCTTCTCCATCTGGATATTTAAAAGAAACATTTTTAAATTCAATTTCTCCTTTTAATCCTTCTCTACCTTTTTCTTGTTTTCCATCTTTTATAGTAATTTCAGTATCTATAACTTCATTTATACGATTTGCAGATACTTCAGCTCTTGGCCACATTATAAATATAAATGCTAACATTAAAAATGACGTTATTACTTGCATTGAATATGCACTAAATACAACCATATTGCTAAAAATAATTAACTTATCTGGCATTTGTGCATTATAAATTAAAAATGCTCCAATTATGTATATTCCAAGAGTTATTGAATGCATAATTAAGTGCATCATTGGTTGCATTATTGAAAACATTTTTTGATTAAATAATTGTTGATTAGTTAGTTTTGTATTTGTATCTTCAAATTTATTTTCTTGATAACTTTCTGCATTAAATGCTCTTACTACTCTTATTCCTGTAAGGTTTTCACGAGTCACTGCATTAATCTTATCTGTAAGTTTTTGCACGATTTTAAACTTAGGTATTACAATTTTCATTAAAATAGCAATAACTGTTAATAATACAATAACTCCTCCACCAACTAAAGCGCTCCATTGCCAATTTTTTGTAAGAATCTTTCTTATAGCCCAAATTGCCATTATAGGTGATTTAATAATTAATTGTAATCCCATTGCCATAAGCATTTGAATTTGTGTGATGTCATTTGTAGTTCTTGTAATTAAACTACTTGTAGAGAATTGTTTTATTTCATTCATCGCAAGATTTTGCACTTTTGTAAATAACTTTTTTCTAATATTCATAGATAGTGTTGCTGAAACTCTAGATGCTAAATATCCTACAACAATTGCAGAAATTAAACTTCCGAATAGCACATAGCACCATAAATCCACCATTTACTAAGATATCTTGAAAGCTACTCCCTTCTGTTTGAACTAATATAGTAATTTGAGACATATAATCTGGCATCTTTAATTCAAGCCATACTTGAGCTGCTATTAATATAAAACAAATTAGAATAATTAATATATCCTTTTTACTTAAATTTTTTAGTAATTTTATCATTGATTTGGTCCTTTCTCTAATATAAATGGAATTATATAATATATTGGTATTAATGTCAATTAGTCACTTATTCTAGAATTATAATAGTATAGTTTAATCTACAATAGTAACTATATAAATATTTTTCGAAAAATCTCGGCTCAATACACATTAAAGAAATCCTAATTCAATAAAATGAGCCTCTTTCACTCAGACCCTCTGCGCTACGCTTGAGTACTGTGAACATCCCTCATTTTATTGAATAAGAATTTCTAATAATGCTCCAATCGCATTCGATTTATTCTTAAAATATTTATATAGTCACTATTAAAATTTAATCTTACAATATGTATAAAAAAAACTTCAATGTATATATTATAATATATACATTGAAAGGAATTTTTAATATGAATTATAAAAGAATAAATGATATTTTATCTACTGATGAAAAAATAGATGTTTTTTACCAGAATCGCCCTGTATGGATTCAAGGAGTATCAGATACTATTGCTAAAATTGGGTTTGTAGATACTTTTGAGGAAAAAGATGTAAGTATAAATGAGCTTACTGAATAATATCATAAAAAACTCTAGCTTTTGCTAGAGTTTTCAATTTCTTTTAACTTCCAAATATGGTAATACTTCTGAAAATATCTGCCCACCAACTGGTGCTGCGACTCCGGCCTCCTTGGTGTCCTCCTTCCCCTGTTGGGTTGTATAAAGTTACTAAAACAACTAATTGTGGGTCATCAATAGGAGCAACTCCGCAAAAAGATGTAACATATTTTCCTGTATTTACTCCATCTTCTGATGTTCCAGTTTTTCCTCCTATTCTAAATCCTTCAACTTTAGCATTTTTCCCAGTTCCCTCACTTACAACAGATTCCATCATACTTAAAACTTTTTCTGAAGTTTGTTTTGAAATTACTTCTCCTTTATTATCTATAGGAAGTTCTGTTTTTTCTCCTGTTTGAGAGTCAATTGTTGCAGTTACAATTCTGGGCCTAATCAAATTTCCTCCGTTACTAATGGCAGAAACTGCTGTCGCTAATTGAATTGGTGTTATTTCAAACCTTTGACCAAAACTAATAGTTGCAAGTTCAACAGGTCCACATTTTTCTTGTTTTATAAAAATACTATTTGCTTCTCCCGGTAACATTACTCCTGTTTTTGAAAGTAATCCAAATTTGTTCAAATATTTAAAATATGTTTCCACCCCTAATTTTTGTCCAAGCCCAATAAATACAGGGTTACAAGAATTCATCAATCCTTCTCGTAATGATTCTGAGCCATGAGGTCTGTAATACTTCCAGCATTTAATTCTAGCTCCAGCTACCGTAATTGAACCAGTACAGCAGAATTCTCCAGGTTTATCTGTATCTGTTATTCCTTCTTCTAAACTTGCTGAAGCTGTAATTAGTTTAAAAACGGACCCTGGTTCATATGTATCTGAAATAGCTTTATTCCTCCACATTGTTTGTAAAGCTTTTGTTTTTTCTTTCTGTTCTAAACTTTCCCAATTGTTTTTCATTTCTTCATTATTAATTGTATATGGCTCATTTAAATTATAAGATGGATAAGTTGCCATTGCAAAAACATCTCCATTTTTAGGATTCATTATAACAATATTTCCACCATCAGTACAATTATTGTCAATACATGCTTCTTCTAAATATTTTTCAGCTATAGATTGAATAGTCATATCAATTGAAAGAATAATAGAATTTCCATCAACTGGTTTAACATAGTTTTCCCCTTCTGTACCAAGTTCTAAACCTACTGCATCTGTTGCCTTTGTAATTGCTCCTTTTGTACCTGATAATTCATTATCGTATTTGGCTTCTACCCCATCTATTCCTTGATTATCTCCTCCACAAAAGCCAATTACCTGAGATGCTAGATTACTATATGGATAATATCTTTTTGTGTCTTCATCAATATTTACTCCTACATTTATACTATTATCCATTAACCATCTTCTAAGTTCATCTGCTTTATCTTTTTCTATCTTTTTAACTATAGTTTCAATTGAACTTATTTTTTTTACCTTTTTTAAAACCATTTCATAATCCAAATCAAAAATTTCAGTTAGCTTTGTTGCAATCATTTCTTTATTTTCAGAATCTATATTTGTTGGATTTACTGTAACAGTATATGCAGTTGAACTTTCAGCTAAAACATACTTTCCAGTTGCATCATAAATTGTTCCTCTTTTAGGATTAATTGATCTTTGTTGAACTTGCTGTTCATAAGCAAGTAATTGAAGTTTTTTTCCATTTGCAAATTGTATGACTCCTATTCTAATTATTAAAACTATGAAAACAATGCAAAAAATAAATAACAGATTTCTTATATTTTTCTTGTTTTTTAAACTAATTGGTTCCATAAAAAACTCACTTTCTTTGGGCAATCGGGTGCCATTGGTACCGGTTCTTTTTGTCCCCTACAATATATTCTATTGTATATATTCTTTTTTTATAACTTTTTAATTTAGGACCGGGTCCTTTTTTAATTAAAATAAAAAATAACTAATCCGTATCAAGCACATCATTTTTAAAAATGATGTGCGGTTAAACAGGATTAGTTATTTACTTTGTAAAAAAGGACCCGGTCCTAAATTGAAAATCAGGTTACAAGTTAATATCTATTTTCCTAATAATTTGTTTAAAATTTGCATAAACCAATTTGTATTTTCTTTTGTTGTAATATCTACTTCTTCTGTTGATGTTTCAACATAATCTTTTTTATCTAAACTTATATAAACTTTTTGATCATTTTCTAATTTTTGCATTCCAAGTTTTTCCTTAGCTGTTTCTTCAACATTTTTTAAATTTAAACTACTTTCTATACTGACCTCAAGTTGATCATTTGTTTTTTGTAAAGCTGAAAGCATTTCCTTTTCCTTTTGTATCGCACTGAACTTTTCATTAATTAGTGAACTTCTGTAACTTATTGCAAGTAATATTAAAAATATAACTAATATAAATACAACATTTGTATTATGTTGTTTTTTTTCTATTTTAATTGCTACTTTTCTTTGTCTTTCATTTATTTTAATTTGTTCTTCATATTTTTTTCTTTGATTTGTTCTTCTTTTTGTTTCATATTCTGGCTTTACTTTTCTAGGACTTGTTTCATATTGATAATTATATCTTGGCATAAGTTATTTGTTCACCTCTTTTCCCCTATGTATATTCTTTATTTCCGCAACATTGCTATGCATTGTATATGCTTTTTTTAGACTAAAGCTCAAAAAAAGATATACAATTCTGCTATTGCTACTCAACAAAATTAATTTATAACATCATATTTTTTCAAAGATTCTTAGTTTTGCACTTTTTGATCTTGGATTTTCTATTTGCTCCTGATTACAAGCAATGATCGGTTTTTTTGTAATTATTTTTCCTAATACCCTTGCATCACATACACAATATGGTATATCTTTAGGACATGTGCATATTCCTTTTGCTCTATTCATTGCAATTTTTACAGCTCTATCTTCTAATGAATGAAATGTAATAACACATAATCTTCCGCCTGGTTTTAATACATCAATTGAATTTGCTATAGTATCTTCTAAAGGTTTAATTTCATTATTAACTTCAATTCTAATAGCTTGAAATGTTCTTTTCGCAGGATGCCCCTCTTTTGGATTATGTTTTATTATAGATTTTTCTATTATTTCTACCAACTGATCTGTTGTTTCAATTTTTTTCTTAGCTCTTTGTATACAAATATTTTTTGCAATTTGTCTTGAGTATTTTTCCTCTCCGTATTCATAAATAATATTTGCAAGATGTTCCTCACTATAATTATTTATTACTTCTTTAGCTGTTAGTCTTTGGGTTTTATCCATTCTCATGTCTAAATCATTTGAGCCCAAATAACTAAATCCTCTATTTCTTTCATCAAGTTGATAAGATGAAACGCCTAAATCTAATAATATTCCATCGACTTCTTTTATGTTTAAATCATTTAATATTTGCTTAATATTGTCATGATTATTGTGTACATATTTTACATTTTCATATTCTTTAAGGTTTTGTTTTGCTGCTTTTAAGGCTTCTTCATCTCTATCTATTCCAACCAAAAAACCTTTAGAAGAGTCTAGTCTTTTTAAAATTTCTTTACTATGACCTGCTCCCCCTAAAGTTCCATCAACATATATTCCATTTTTTTTTATGTTTAAGCCCTCTATTGTCTCATTTAACAATACAGGTTTATGTTTAAATTCCACATTTACTCCTTAAAAAATCAAAACTAATTAAGCAACTGGTAAAATACAAAAGTATATACCAGTTGCCCGAATCATATGTAATACATCTTTTGTAATATTATCTGTAGTATATATCTTTTGTACAATTTTCTTTAGAATTTTTTCTTTTGTGTCTTTTATAAATTTTTAGCTTTAGTAATATCTTCTTTGGTTTCAAAATAGGGATGCTTTTGTATATTTTATTAATTATCTTTTGTTCAGTTTTCTTTTGCGCTTAACATAACCAATTCCTAATAATTTTAGAATTTGATTATTATATAAGCTTTTCTAAAAAGAAAAGTTATATACCAAGCATAGTCATGTTTTCCGCAATTTCATCTGCAGAAATTTCTTCATCTTTAGATTTCCATATTGATTTATTCCAAATTTCAAGTCTAGTTCCTACTCCTATAATTACAGCTTCTTTTTCTAATGATGCTGCTGTTCTTAAATTACTTGGAATTAAAAATCTCCCTTGTTTGTCTATTTCACATTCTGTGGCACCTGCCAAGAAAAATCTAACAAAATTTCTTGCATTTTTATCTGAAAGAGGTAATGATTTAAGTTTACTTTCGAAATTTAACCATTCTTCATTGGAAAAAGCAAATAAACATCCATCTAAACCTTTAGTTAAAATAAATGTATCTCCCATATCTTTTCTAAGTTTTGCTGGCATTGAAATTCTGCCCTTAGTGTCTAGAGTATGCTCAAATTCGCCCATTAGCATAGTTAAATTTCACCCCACTTTCTTTACCACTTCATACCACTTTTTGCCACTTCGATTAAATTTTAATACACTTTATAATTTTTTGCAATAGTTTTTTTAAAAAAATTTTATTTTTTTTGTTACTAGATAATGGTTTACGTAGAATGCTATATAAGAAATAGTGATATATAAATAGCTTATATATTAAAAAGGAGTATATATTATTTTTCAATCCCTTGGTGTCGAAATCTTTATGTACCTGTAATTTTTCTTACGAAAAATTCAGCTACAATGTCGATTTCTCCAGTCGCCCTGCGCTTCGCTCCGGTTGTTCGTCTTACGCGGGATTTCAAAATAATATATACTCCTTTTATAAAATTATATATTCACTTTTTTCGACATTTTTCATATTGTAATAAGAGGTGAATTAAATGTTTTTTAGCATTTTGATTTTAGCTATTTCAAGTAGTATTGATTCTCTTGGAATTGGAATTACTTATGGATTAAAAAGAATTGAATTAAAGAAATGGACTGGATTGGTTCTATTTTGTGTTTCAATTCTTGTTACAATTTTATCACTTATATTTGGTAACATTTTAAAAAACATATTTAGTGAAATTTTTTTCAAATTAATTGGTACAGTTATATTAGTTTTGATGGGATTATTAATAGTTTTTAAAACAGATTATGAAGATCAGACTTTTGATTTAGATAATTCAAATGATATAGATATTAAAGAATCTTTGATTTTAGGAATAGCTTTATCTTTAGATAACTTTTGTATTGGAATTGGTGCTATTTCACTTGGAATTAATATGTTTATATTTGCACTAGCTATCGCTTTTTTGCAGTTTGCTTTTTTAAGCATAGGAAATTTTTTAGGAATACATTTATCAAATTTTAATAAACTTCCACAGAGCATCTGGACTAAAATCTCTGGAATTTTATTGATTTTAATTGGATTTTTTAAATTATAAATAATAAAAAAAGATTTTTAGATTTAAACTCTAAAAATCTTTTTTTATTTACATTTATTATTGGATTATATCAGCAACAACACCAGAACCTACTGTTCTACCACCTTCACGTATAGCGAATCTTAATCCTTTTTCTATAGCGATTGGTGTAATAAGTTCGATTGTCATTGATACGTTATCTCCTGGCATAACCATTTCTGTTCCAGCAGCTAATTCAATAACACCAGTAACGTCTGTTGTTCTGAAATAGAATTGTGGTCTATATCCATTGAAGAATGGTGTATGACGTCCACCTTCTTCTTTTGTTAGAACATAAACTTCTGCTGTGAATTTTGTATGTGGATTGATTGTTCCAGGTTTAGCTATAACTTGACCTCTTTCGATGTCTTTTCTATCAATACCTCTTAATAGAAGTCCGATATTATCTCCAGCTTCAGCTTGGTCTAATAGTTTTCTGAACATTTCAACACCAGTAACAACTGTTTGTTTTCTTTCTGTAGATAATCCTACGATTTCTACGTTATCTTGTAATTTAACAGTTCCTCTTTCTACTCTACCAGTAGCAACAGTTCCACGTCCTGTTATTGTGAATACGTCTTCAACTGGCATTAAGAATGGTTGGTCTGTTGGTCTTTCTGGAGTTGGGATGTAGCTATCAACAGCATCCATTAATTCTTTCATAGGTTTGTAAACTTCATCATTAGGATCTGTAGATGTACTTTCAAGTACTTTTAATGAAGATCCTTTTATGATTGGAATTTCGTCTCCAGGGAAATCATAGCTTGAAAGTAAATCTCTAACTTCCATTTCAACTAATTCTAATAATTCTGGGTCATCAACCATATCGCATTTATTTAAGTAAACAACGATATATTTAACACCAACTTGTCTTGCAAGTAAGATATGCTCTCTTGTTTGAGGCATTGGTCCATCAGCTGCAGAAACAACTAGGATTGCACCATCCATTTGTGCTGCACCTGTAATCATGTTTTTAACGTAATCTGCGTGTCCTGGGCAGTCAACGTGTGCATAGTGACGATTGTCTGTTTCATATTCAACGTGTGCTGTGTTAATTGTAATTCCTCTTGCTTTTTCTTCTGGAGCACCGTCTATTTTGTCATAAGCTTCAAATTGAGCTTTTCCTAATAATGATAAATATTTTGTAATAGCTGCTGTTGTTGTTGTTTTACCATGGTCAACGTGACCAATAGTACCAATGTTAACGTGTGGCTTTGTTCTTTCGAATTTTGCTTTTGCCATCTTAAAATTCCTCCTTTTTATATTTTGTCTAAATTTCAAGTAATTTGTTACTAAGAAATTTAGCTCAAAATTTAATATTTTTTAAAATTTAAAAACAATTTAATTTTGTTGTTTGCATTATATATCATTTTTTTAAATAATGCAAGTATTATACACTTATTTTGTAGTATCATCTTTTGTCAAACTATTATTTCCATGCCTTTCTTTTAATTTTATTGGCATATTCAATGACAGTGCAGTCACTATATCACTAACTGTTAATTGATTAAGTTTACTCTCAAACCTTTGAGTATATATTTGTGCTTGTCCATCAGACAAACACTTAGTTTCTCTTAGGTTGTCTATATCCTTTTGGTTTACTATTCTTAATATCGCTTTTAATATATCATCAAATGATACACCACGCTCCAAAGCTAGTTGAGAAATTTTATCATCTAATGTTACAATTTTTTCTGAACTTATCATAATAATCCCCCTACCCATTTTTACTTCTAGAAGCTACGATTTGTTCATGAACTGATTTTGGAACTTCTTCATAGTGAGATGGTTCCATTG
>CAMZHI010000039.1 GCA_947306755.1 uncultured Clostridia bacterium
AAGCATTACCTGCTAGTAAAATGTCATCTGCTGGTTCAGACTATTTAACAAACTACAAAACTCAAATTAATTGGGGATTGAGTTATATAAAATCAAGATATGGTTCACCATCAAAGGCATGGAGTTCGTTTAGAGCAAAGGGATGGTACTAAAATAAGAATATTAAAATGCAAGAACATACTCTTGCATTTTTTCAATAATTCATTATTAAAGGTTAGAAAGCCTAAATATATTATTTTGAAATCACGCGTAAGCCGAACAGCTCAAACGCATACTGCCATTGTAGCAGGCAGAGCCTTAACAATGGACAGCAAACCGGAGCGAAGCGCAGGGCGACTGGAGAAATCGACATTGTAGCTGAATTTTTCGCAAGAAAAATTACAGGTACATAAAGATTTCGACACCAAGTGATTGAAAAATAATATATTTAGGCTTTCTTTGATAAATAATTTAATCAATTTTTCCTTGTTTTTTTGCGCATTTTATAGTAAAATAATGGGGGACAAAAAGAACCGGTACCAATGTACCCAAAGTGAGGGATATATGAAATTAGTATCATGGAATGTTAATGGAATTAGAGCTTGTGTAAAAAAGGGTTTTGAAGAATTCTTTTCAAAGGCTGATGCAGATATTTTTTGCGTTCAAGAAACTAAAATGCAAGTTGCAGATAGTGAAAACAGTAAAGATATTAAAGAAATAATGAATATGCCAATTTTTAATAACTATTTTTCATATTGGAATAGCGCAGAAAAGAAAGGATATTCTGGAACAGCAGTTTTTACAAAAAATGAACCAATTAATGTTACATATGGAATTGGAATAGAAGAACATGATAAAGAAGGAAGAGTAATTACTTTAGAATTTAAAGATTTTTATATGGTAAATATATATACTCCTAATTCTAAAAGAGAACTTGAAAGATTAGAGTATAGGCAAATTTGGGAAGATGAAATTAGAAAGTATTTACTAGATTTAAATAAAAAAAAGCCAGTAATTATGTGTGGAGATTTAAATGTAGCACATAAAGAAATAGATTTAAAAAATCCAAAAACTAATAGAAGAAATGCTGGTTTTACAGATGAAGAAAGAAACAAAATGACAGAACTGTTAGATGCAGGATTTACAGATTCTTTTAGATATTTATATCCTGAAAAGCAAGATACATATACTTGGTGGTCATATATGGGACATGCAAGAGATAAAAATGTAGGGTGGAGAATAGATTATTTTATAGTATCTAATGATATAAAAGAAAAAATAGACGAGGCAGAAATTTATCCAGAAATAATGGGTAGTGATCATTGTCCGATTGGTTTAGAAATTGAATTTTAATATATTAAAGAGAAGGGAACAAATAACAATGAAAGAAGAAATAAAAAGTCATTGGCACAAATGGGTATTTTATATTACTATTGGAATTGTTTTAATTATAGCATTTAAAGCTTTGGATAGTATTGGTTTTTTAGTAACAGGATTTTTAAAATTAATTGGTATACTTTCACCATTTTTATTTGGGCTTCTTATAGCTTATTTACTATACATTCCAGAGAGAAAGATTGAAGGACTTTTAAAAAACAATAAAAAAAGAATTATTAGAAAGCATTCTAGAAAAATATCAATTTTAATAACTTATTTAATAGCTTTATTAATAATAATACTAATCATTAATGTGATACTCCCAGTTTTAATAGCTAGTGTAAATGAATTGGTATCAAATGTTCCAAGCTATTATTCTAGATTGATTGAAACATATAATAATTTACCTAATGATTCGTTTTTTAAAACAGAACAAGTTTATAATGCTTTAAAAGAATTACAAAATTTTGATTTAAAACAATATATCAATATTGAAAAAATAACACAATATATTAAAGGAGCTGTAGGAGTTGCAAGAGGTGTATTTGATATTTTTGTGGCTGTTGTTGTTTCAATATATATATTATCTGAAAGAAATCAAATATTTAATTTTTTAAGTAGATTATCAAAAGCAACTTTTAAAGAAAGTACATGTAATTATATTGAAAAATATTTTTATAGGTCAAATGGAGTGTTTTTCAAATTTATATCAAGTCAATTTATCGATGCAATTGTAGTTGGAGTTTTAACAACAATTGCTATGAGTATATTAAAAGTTAAATATGCATCACTATTAGGCTTTACTATAGGTTTATTTAATATGATTCCATACTTTGGAGCTATTGTGGCTGTTATGATTGCAAGTGTAATTACATTTATTACAGGTGGGTTTTCAAAAGCAATTATTATGCTTGTAGTAGTAGTTATTTTACAACAAATAGATGCAAATGTAATCAACCCTAAAATTATAGGAGATTCTCTAAAAATAAGTCCACTTCTTGTTATATTATCAGTAACAATAGGAGGAGCATATTTTGGAATTATTGGTATGTTTTTAGGAGTACCAGTGGCAGCAGTATTGAAAATACTGGTAAATGATTACATTGACAGTAAAGTAAAAGAGTAGTATAGTATATATGATGTATTGTTTCTATTAACTGCTTAATAAATATATATTTTTCATTCCGTTTGGTGTCGCAATTTTCATATGTTCAACTATATAATAAATTATATAGTTGAACGATATAGGTCAATTGCTCCAGGCGCCCTTCGCTTCGCTTCGGTTGAACGCTTACGCACTCCATTTAAAATATATATTTATTAATCCGTTAATAGTAAAAAATTAATTTATTTTACATATATATTGAATAAGTTACAGCTATAATAAGGAGTAAAAATCTATGTACCAAAAATCTAAAGGCAAAATTATAATAAAATTTAGTATTTCTTGGTTTATATTAGGCATTATAATTATTGGACTAGCTATTGCGTTTTTCAAAAATAAGATATTTGCAACAAATACATATGAAAAAGAAGAACAAATAGTAGCTTTTGAAAAAAATCAAAATGCAATTAATATTGTACAAGTTATGCTAGAAAATACAAATTCAAATAAAAAAATGGTTAACGAAAAAAGAGATGTTTTATTTACAACTGAATATGAACAAAATCCTAATTTACCTAAAGATGAAGAACAAGTAAAACAAGAAGGCAAAAATGGAAAAATACAAGTTACAGCACTTCAAGAATATCAAAATGAAGAAATGACTGGAGAAGAAATAATTGAAAGTACAACATTAGAAGAGGTTATAACACAAATAATGTATGTTGGAACTTCTGAATTTATGAAAAAGTATAATGTTCATATAGATGATAATATGTATTTATTAGAAGCAGAAGATTTAAAAGAAGAAGCTAAAGATGATTCAAATACAATAGTTAATATTCCAAGGTATTTAAATGTTACACTTAAAGAAGCTGGAGAAGAATGGATAAAAGTTTCTTATAAAGGCCAAGAAGGATATTTAAAAACAACAAATATTACATCTGAAACTGTTACACCATTAATTACAGAAAAAAATAGAGTTGCAGAACTAAAAAATAATTTAAATATAGAAATGGATTTAACAAATAAAAGTGGACTTACACTTAGTGATTATAAAACAATGCTTTCAAATATTTCATTAGACAAAAATAGTATTTTTGAACAAAATGCAGAGGTCTTTTATAATGCAGAACAAAAATATAAAATAAATGGAATATTTATAGCTGCAATTGGTATTCATGAAAGTGGGTGGGGCACATCAAAACTAGCTTTAGAAAAATACAATTTATTTGGATATATGGCATTTGATAGAGATCCATATAATAGTGCTACAATATTTGAAAATTATGAAAATTCAATAAATACAGTTGCAGAGGCTTTAGCTAAAAATTATTTGTATGTTAATGGCACAAAAATAAATGATGATATTACTGCTAAAGGAACATATTTTAATGGCACTACAATTCAATCTGTAAATACTAGATATGCTTCAGATCAAGGATGGTATGAAAAGGTTTATGGATATATGCAGTATTTATACAATAGACTATAATTAAACGAATGAAAAGCTTCGCCTTGTGTTGTACTGTCTTGCGTTGTTAGAATGATTGATGTTGAAAGTCGGAGGTTGAAAGTAGGAAATGCATATGAAAAAGATGAATAAGCGAATTTTTTGCATTGTATTAATGAGTATAATATTTGTAGCATTAATTATTACATATGGTAGTATTATAAGTCATCATATAATAAATAAACAATTTGCAAAAAAAAATGTTGAATTATTTGAAAATAATAAAGAAGATATTTTTAAAGTTGATAAAATAATTATATGTAGTAGTGCAAGCGCTATAGACAAAAGTGAGGAGAGAAACCTTTCTAATTTAAGTTTATATCAATATACAGACATTGCAGTTTATATCAACAATGGAGAAGAACTTACTGAAAAAAATACAATTAAAGAATTATATATTGATAAAATAAAGTTAGAAGGTAATAATGACATTGGTTCAAAGAGCTTAACATATAAAATGGCAAAATCATTTGGATTAAAAGAAGATATACAAGAGGCAAAAGAGACAAATGATATTCATTTTAATGTTATTCATACAAATGAAGATAGTGAACATGCAAACTATAATGAACCAACTTTTTTTACAGATTGTTCTAACCCGATTACATTAGAATATTTAAATTATAATTTAAAATCAAATTATAGAATCAATGAAGATAGCAAAATTGCTTTTGATGGCACTCTTTTAGAAAATGCAGGAATAACACCATTAGATATAGCATGTAAAGTGAAGTTTAGAATTAATATTATAAATAATGAAAATGAAAAGTATTCTTGCCCAATTAATTTTGAAATACCATTAGATGATATTTATTCGGGTACAACAATGAAGGCAAAAAATACAAATTCAGAAAAATATGTTTTTTTTAGAGAATATTAGAATTATTAAAATATATATTTATGTAGGAAAATACAAAATTTCCTACTATTTTTTTCATAATTTAAAAAAATAATAATAAAATTAATAGAAATACAAAAATTAATTATAGTGCGATTAGTACTATAATTATGGATAAAAGAGGAATATTTATAAATTGAATTTTAGAGAATATGTAAGTATTTTAAAAAGAAAAATAAAAACAAAAGAACAAGTAATATTTGTTTGTATTGGTACAAGCGATATTTTATGGGATAGTGTAGGGCCTTTAGTTGGAAGCTATTTAAAAGAAAAAATACAGAATAAATATATTATTGGTGATATGAATAGGAATATATGCAATAAAAAAGATTTGATTTTTTATTATCCAAGATTAAAAAATAAGTATATAGTGGCGATTGATGTTGCAATCAATAATCAATTACATAATGATATTTATGTAAGTAATAATTATATATCAATGGGGACAGCGCTTAATAAGAATAAAGGCAATATTGGAAATTTAAGTATAAAAGCAGGTATTTCAAATTGGCAGAGTATAACATTTTCTGAGGTGAAGGATATGGCACAATTTATAGCAAAAGGAATATTAAGAATTTAAGGTGTTAATTGGATATATTTAATGGATAAAAACAGCGTTACAATGAACAGCAAAGTTGCAATCTTAATATAGCTGTGAATGGTAGCAAAAACAGCATCAAAACAATATAAATTAACACATTTTCTGTTGACTCATTAAGAAAAAAATGATAAAATACTATCGAAAATTGTAAATAAAAAATCTAAAAAAGAATATTTAAATAGTTCAAAATAGTTTAACCAATAAATAATAAAAAAAAAGAAAGGTGTGTGTTATTATGACTGATGTAGAAATCGCAAGAAATACAAAATTGGAGGATATTACAGAAATTGCTAAAAAATGCAACTTAAATGCTAATGAAATTGAACAATATGGAAAGTATAAAGCAAAAATAAATGAAAAAGCATTTGAAAGACTAAAAAATAATGAGAATGGAAAATTAATTCTAGTTACAGCAATGAATCCAACACCACTTGGTGAAGGAAAAACAACAATATCTATTGCAGTTGCAGATGGTTTAAACAGATTAAACAAAAATGCTGTACTTGCATTAAGAGAGCCATCATTAGGACCGGTTTTTGGAATAAAAGGTGGAGCAACAGGTGGAGGGAAAGTGCAAGTTGCGCCAATGGAAGATATTAACCTTCATTTTACAGGAGATATCCACGCAATAACAGCTGCTAACAATTTATTATCTGCAATAATAGATAATCATATTTATTTTGGAAATGAGCTAAAAATTAAACAAGTAACATGGAAAAGATGTGTAGATTTAAATGATAGACAATTAAGAAAAGTTGAAACAGGATTATCAGGAGAAAAAAACATTGTACCTAGAGAAGACGGATTTGACATTACAGTTGCATCAGAAATAATGGCTATTTTATGTCTATCAAAAGATCTAGAAGATTTAAGAAAAAGACTTGGTAGTATAATTATTGGTTATAATGAGAACAATGCTCCTGTTTATGCAAAAGACTTAAAGGCAGAAGGAGCTATGGCTGTTTTATTAAAAGATGCAATCAATCCAAATTTAGTACAATCATTAGAACATACACCTTGTATTATTCATGGTGGACCTTTTGCAAATATTGCACATGGATGCAATTCTGTTAGAGCAACAACACTTGCATTAAAACTTGGAGACTATGTTGTTACAGAAGCTGGATTCGGTTCTGATTTAGGTGCTGAGAAATTTATGGACATTAAATGTAGAAAAACAGGATTAAGACCAAATGTGGTTGTAATAGTTGCAACAATCAAGGCTTTAAAATATCATGGTGGAGCATTAAAAGAAAACATTTTAGAAAAAAATGATGAGGCTTTATCAAATGGAATGGAAAACTTATTTAAACATGTACATAATATAAAAAATGAATTTGGTGTTAATGTAATTGTAGCACTAAACAAATATAATACTGACACAGATGAAGAAATAGAATATGTAAGAAGTGAATTAAAAAAACAAGATGTTGAATTAAGTCTTGTTGAAGGATGGGCAAAAGGTGGAGAAGGAGCTATAGATATTGCTCAAAAAGTTGTTCAATTAGCTGATAAACCTACTCATTTCAATTTCATATATGAAGATAATGATTCTATAAAAACAAAAATTGAAAAAGTTGCTAAAAAAATATATGGTGCAACAGGAGTAAACTATTTAGATGAAGCTATTCAGAATATAGAAAAAATAGAAAAATTTGGGAAATCAAATTTACCAATTTGTATTGCAAAAACACAGTACTCTTTATCTGATGATGATAAAAATTTAGAATGTAAAGAACCATTTGAAATTACTGTAAGAGATGTAGCGCTTAAAAATGGTGCAGAATTCATAGTTGTATATAGTGGTAAAATTCTTACAATGCCAGGTCTTCCAAAAGTACCTGCAGCAGAAAGTATTAATTTTGATGAAAATGGAAATGTGGTTGGAATATTCTAGCCACTTCCGACCTCAAAATTTTCCTTAAATATAAAATTCTTAAATAATTATAATTCAAGAAATGGAGATTAATAATAATGAACAATAATAGTTTCAGTGAAAGTTACAAAAATGCAGGAGTAGATGTTACAGCAGGATATAAATCAGTTGAACTAATGAAAAAAAGTGTTGAAAGTACATATACTAAAAGTGTATTGTCTGGAATAGGGGGCTTTGGAGCTCTTTATTCTTTAAGTGATTTTAAAGAGATGAAAGAACCAATTTTAGTTTCAGGTACAGATGGTGTTGGAACAAAACTAAAATTGGCTTTTTTAATGCAAAAACATGACACTGTTGGACAAGACTGTGTTGCAATGTGCGTAAATGATATAATTTGTGTTGGTGCAAAACCACTATTCTTTTTAGACTATATGGCACTTGGAAAAAACGTTCCAGAAACAGTTGCAACTATTGTAAAAGGTGTTAGTGATGGCTGTAAAATGGCAGGATGTAGTTTAATTGGTGGAGAAACAGCAGAAATGCCTGGATTTTACCCAGAAGATGAATATGATTTAGCAGGATTTTCTGTAGGAATTGTGGATAAAGAAAAAACTATTAATCCAGATAAAATCAATGTTGGTGATGTTGTTATAGGTCTAGCATCATCAGGAGTTCATTCAAATGGCTTTTCACTAGTTAGAAAAGTATTTGATGTTAATAAAGAAAATTTAAACCAATATATTGAAGAACTTGGAACAACTTTAGGAGAATGTTTATTAACTCCTACAAAAATATATGTAAAGCCAGTTCTAGAATTAATAGAAAAAATTGAAGTAAAAGGTATTTCACATATTACAGGTGGCGGCTTTTATGAAAATATGCCTAGAATGTTAAGAGATGGAGTAGGAATTAAAATTGATAAAAACTCTTATGAAGTTCCAGCAATATTTAAGCTTATCCAAAGCAAAGGCAATATTCCTGAAAGAGATATGTATAATACATTCAATATGGGAATTGGAATGGCAGTTATAGTAAAAAAAGAGGATGCAGAAAATGCAGTTAAAATTTTAGAAGAACAAGGAGAAAAAGCATACATTATTGGAGAAGTAATTAAAGGAAATAAGAATATTGAAATTGATGTATGAGAAATGAGATGTGAGAAGTGAGAAAGGGGTAAAAAAATGGTTAGACGAATTTATGTTAAAAAGAAAAATGGTTTTGATATTGAAGCAAAAGGAGTTTTAAATGATTTAAAAGAAAATCTTTTAATAAAAGAGCTAGAAGATGTTATTGTACTTAATAGATATGATGTAGAAGGTGTAGAAGATAGTGATTTCGACAAAGCGAAAACTACTATTTTTTCAGAACCACAAGTTGATGACTACTTTGAAGATGAATATGATTTTACAGGATACAAAGTATTTGGTATAGAGTTTTTACCAGGACAATTTGATCAAAGAGCAAATTCTTTATCAGAATGTTTACAAATATTAACAGAAGGAGAAAGACCAACTGCTAAAACAGCTAAAATATATCTTTTAAAAGGTAATCTAACAGATATACAAGTTGATAAAATAAAAAAATATTTAATAAACCCAGTAGATTCGAGAGAATGTTCATTAGAAAAAGTTGAAACTTTAAAAGATAATTTACAAATCCCTGAAGATGTTGATATTGTTGAGGGATTTATTAACATGACAGATGAAGATTGTGAAAAATTCTATAAAAAATATGGATTTGCAATGGATATAAAAGACTTAAAATTCTGTCAAAACTATTTTAAAAACACAGAAAAAAGAGATCCAACAATCACTGAAATGAAGATGATTGATACATATTGGTCTGACCATTGTAGACATACAACATTTTTAACAAAACTTGAAGTAATAGATATTAAGTGGGATTTATTATTAAAAGTCTATCAAGAATATTTACAAACTAGAGACCAAGTTTATGAAGGAAGAAAAGCAAAAGATATTTGCCTAATGGATATTGCAACTATTGCAGTAAAAGATTTAAAAAAACAAGGATATTTAAAAGATATTGATGAATCTGAAGAAATAAATGCATGTTCAATAAAAGCTGAAATACTTGTTGATGGCAAACCAGAAGAATATTTAATAATGTTCAAAAATGAAACACATAACCATCCAACAGAAATAGAGCCTTTCGGAGGAGCTGCAACTTGTCTTGGAGGAGCAATTAGAGACCCATTATCAGGAAGAGTATATGTATATCAAGCAATGAGAGTAACAGGTTGTGCTGACCCAAGAAAACCAATTGAGGAAACACTTCCAAATAAATTACCTCAAAGAAAAATAACAAATGAGGCAGCAAGAGGATATAGCTCTTATGGAAACCAAATAGGTTTAGCAACAGGACAGGTTACTGAAATCTATCATGAAGGATATGTTGCAAAAAGACTTGAAATTGGAGCATTAATTGGAGCTGCACCAAAGAAAA
Source organism: uncultured Clostridia bacterium (assembly GCA_947306755.1). Classification (GTDB taxonomy): domain Bacteria; phylum Bacillota; class Clostridia; order TANB77; family CAG-508; genus CAG-269. The sequence continues at coordinate 9,810 of CAMZHI010000039.1, forward strand.
ATGTAGTTAGAACTAGGCCAGAACCTGGAGATATAGTTATTTTACTTGGTGGAAAAACAGGACGTGATGGATGTGGAGGAGCAACAGGATCGTCAAAAGCTCATACAAGTGAATCATTAACAACTTGTGGCGCAGAGGTTCAAAAAGGAAATGCACCAGAAGAAAGAAAAATTCAAAGATTATTTAGAGAAAATAAAGTTACTAGATTAATTAAAAGATGTAATGACTTTGGTGCAGGAGGAGTTTCAGTAGCTATAGGTGAACTTGCTGATGGATTAGAAATAAACCTAGATAAAGTACCTAAAAAATATGAAGGACTTGATGGAACAGAACTTGCAATTTCAGAATCACAAGAAAGAATGGCTGTTGTAGTTGCTGAAAAGGATGTAAAAGAATTTATAGGTTATGCTGAAGAAGAAAATATAGAGGCTACAATAGTTGCTAAAGTTACAGAAGAGAAAAGACTAAAAATGTATTGGAGAGGAAAATTAATTGTAGACATTTCTAGAGAGTTTTTAGATACTAATGGAGATGTAAAAAATGCAAATATAGAAGTTAAAAAACCTGATTATACAAAGAGCCCTTTAAACAAAGAAAATCCAGCAAATATTAAAGAAGAATGGAAGAAAACAATATCTAGTTTAAATTGTTGTTCTCAAAAAGGTTTAGTAGAAAGATTTGATAGCACAATAGGTGCAAATACAGTTATAATGCCATTTGGAGGAAAATATCAATTAACTCCAGCAGAAGGAATGGTAGCAAGAATTCCAACATTAAAAGGATATACAAATACAGGTACAATAATGACTTATGGATATAATCCATATATATCAACATTTAGCCCATTTCATGGAGCAATGTATGCTGTAATTGAATCTGTTACAAAATATGTAGCACTTGGTGGAGATTACAAAAAAGCATATTTAACCTTCCAAGAATATTTTGAAAAATTAAGAAACGAACCTATTAGATGGGGTAAACCATTTTCAGCATTATTAGGTGCATATCTTGTACAAAAAGAACTTAAAATAGGTTCAATTGGTGGAAAAGACAGTATGTCTGGTTCTTATAATGAATTAGATGTACCACCTACACTTGTTTCATTTGCAGTTGGAACAGTAGATATAGATAAAGTCATATCAAATGAATTCAAAAAAACAGATTCAAAGGTATTAATTTTAAAAACTAAAATTGGTGAAGAAGAAGTAATTGATTTTGAAGACTTAAAAGAAAATTATGAAATAATCCATAATTTAGTTAATGCTGGAAAAGTATTATCAATAGGAACAATTAAAGCTGGAGGAATTGCAGAAGCAATCACAAAAGCATGTATAGGAAATAAAATAGGTTTCAAATTTGAAGCTAAAGAACAATACTTTAAACAATATTATGGTTCATTCATAATAGAAGTTGAAAAAGATGTAAATGTTGAAAAGACTGAAGTTTTAGGATACACAACTAAAGACAATAATATCGTTGTAGAAAATGAAGTATTAGATTTAGATGAGATTACTAAAACATGGAAAGAGCCTTTAGAAAAGGTATTCCCAACAAAAGCAGAATCTAAATTTTCAAAAATAGAAAATATCTTAAGTGATAAAAAATGCAATATCATTGCACATACAAAATTTGCAGCACCTAGAGTATTTATACCAGTATTCCCAGGAACAAACTGTGAATATGATTCTAGTAAAGCATTTGAAGATGCAGGGGCAATAACAGATTCATTAGTATTTAAAAACTTAAAGCCTCAAGATATTACAGATACAATATATGAAATGGAAAAAAGAATAAATCAAGCACAAATAATAATGTTCCCAGGAGGATTCAGTTCTGGAGATGAGCCAGATGGATCTGGAAAATTTATTGCAACAGTATTTAGAAATCCAAGACTAAAAGAAGCGATAAATAAACACTTATATGAACAAGATGGATTAATACTTGGAATATGTAATGGCTTCCAGGCACTAATAAAACTTGGATTAGTACCAGAAGGAAAAATAGTTGAAATGACAGAAAACAGCCCAACATTAACCTTTAACACTATTTCAAGGCACGTATCAACAATGGTTAAAACTAAAGTTGTTTCAAAATTATCACCATGGTTTAACAAAGTTGAACTTGGAGAAGAATTTATTATTCCTGTATCACATGGAGAAGGTAGATTTATAGCAAATGAAGAAACATTAAATAGATTAATAGCTAATGGACAAGTTGCTACACAATATGTGGATTTTGATGGAAATGCTACTTATGATATTAACTTTAACCCAAATAACTCAATATATGCAATAGAAGGAATAACAAGTCCAGATGGTAGAGTTTTAGGAAAAATGGGACATTCTGAAAGATGTTATTCTGGAATATTAAAGAATATCCCTGGAAATAAAGACCAAAAAATCTTTGAATCAGGAGTAGAGTATTTTAAATAGAATATGTAGGGGCGATTTTAATCGCCCGTAATATAGATAAAAATATATTTGGCGGGCGATTAAAATCGCCCCTACAATGAATGTAATGATATATTTAGCAAGAGTTTTATGCTCAGAGGAAAGGAAGAATAGAATGGATAATAATTGTATATATAATACACCACTATCAGGTCGTTATCCAAGCAAGGAAATGAATGCTCTATGGTCAAATGACAGCAAATACTCAACATGGAGAAAACTATGGGTAGCACTAGCTGAAACAGAAAAAGAGCTAGGAATAGAGATAACAGATGAACAAATAAACCAAATGAAAGAAAATATAAACAATATAGATTATGATGTAGTTGCAAAAAGAGAAGCTGAATGTAGACATGATGTTATGGCACATGTATATGAATTTGGTACAAAAGCTCCACTTGCAAAGCCTATAATACATTTAGGAGCAACTTCATGTTATGTAACTGATAATACTGATATTATACTAATGACACAAGGATTAAGACTAATTAAACAAAAATTAATATTAGTTATAAATAATCTAAAAGAATTTGCATTAAAAAATAAAGATGTTGTATGTTTAGGATATACACATTTTCAACCTGCACAACTAACAACAGTTGGAAAAAGAGCAACATTGTGGCTTCAAGACTTAATTGAAGATTTAGAAGAACTAGAATTTGTTGAAAGCCACATGAAATTACTAGGTTGTAAAGGGACAACTGGAACACAAGAAAGCTTTATGAAATTATTTAAAGATGAAGAAAAAGTTAAACAAATAGATAGTAAAATAGCTGAAAAAATGGGATTTGATAAAGTATTTGGTGTGTCAGGGCAAACATATACAAGAAAAGTAGATTCAAGAGTATTAAATGTATTAGCTTCAATTGCAGAAAGTGCATCAAAATTTGCAAATGATATGAGATTACTTCAACATGAAAAAGAATTAGAAGAGCCATTTGAAAAAAGTCAAATAGGGTCATCTGCAATGGCTTATAAAAGAAACCCAATGAGATCAGAAAGAATAAATTCATTATCAAGACATGTTATTGCATTAAAGATGGACCCATCAATAACTTCAGCTACTCAATGGTTAGAAAGAACTTTAGATGATTCTGCCAATAAAAGAATTTGTATACCAGAAGCATTTTTAGCAGTAGATAGTATACTTATTTTATATGGAAATATCTCTAAAAACATTGTAGTTTATGAAAATGTAATTAGAACAAATTTAATGCAAGAATTACCATTTATGGCAACAGAAGAAATATTAATGAATGCAGTTTTAAAAGGTGGAGATAGACAAGAATTACATGAAAAAATAAGAGTTCATTCAATGGAAGCAGCAAAACAAGTAAAACAATTTGGAAAGCCAAATGATTTAATAGAAAGAATAGAAAAAGATGAATCATTTGGATTAACCAAAGAAGAAATTGAAAAGGCCTTAAATCCAAGCAATCTATGTGGAAGAGCTCCACATCAGGTAGAAGAATATATAGAAAACTCAGTAAACCCTGTAATTCAAAAATATGAGGATTTAATAAAGGATATTAATGTAGAGGTAAAGGTGTAAAACATTGTAAGAATCGTAAATATAAACGATTCTTACAAAATTATTTTAGGAGAAAAAATTGAAAAAGGTTATAATAGATTTGCTTAAAAAATTCAAATTGCATATTATAGGAATGTCAATACTAATAATAATAATAAATATTAGTAGATTTTTTCCTGCGAAAATTTTGGGTAAAATTATAGATTTATATCCATATGCTAAAGATAATATGCAAGCAATAATTAAGTATTTTCTTCTATTTGCTGGTATAGTATTTGCAGATGTTGTATTAAGACTGTTTTGGAGTTATTTTAGAAAAAAAATGTTTTTTAGTTTTGAAAAAAATCTAAAAGATATAATTTTTTCGCGTTTTTTGAAACTAAAAACCATTGGTTTACAAAAAACAAAAAATGGAGAATTAATGAGCTATTTGACTAAATACACTATTGACATAAGAAAAGGTTTTTCAAGTTTTGTTTGTGATTTTATCAGACCAGTAATAATATTAGTATTACTTTTAATACTAATGCTTCAAATCAACATAAAATTAACTATACTAGTATTTATACCAATGATAATTGATAGCATAATAATTATTATATTAAAAGAAATAATAAAAAACAAACAAGAAAAAGCTCAAAAAGCATATACCAAATTATCAGAATTTGTACAAGAAAGTACAGATTCAATAAGAATAACTAAGGCATTTAATGGAGAAAAAATAAATATTAAAACTTTTAAAGAAAAATCTAAAAATTTGAAAAAAGCTAATATTGATGTATCTGTTTACTCAGCATTATTATATATCTCAATATTTACATGTTTTGGTATTTGTTATGGAATTAGTGCAATTTATGGAACTAAGTTAGTTGTGGCAAATTCTGTAACAGTTGGTGATTTTATAGTATTTAATAGTTTTATAAATGAGATGTTTTGGCCTTTGATATGGTTTCCAAGATTAATAACTAATATGAAAAATGCACAAGTAGCTGTTTTAAAATTGGATGAATTTTACAAATTGCCTACAGAATCTTTGAGTGATACAAGACAAACAATAAATGGTGATATAAAAATTGAAAATTTAAACTTTAAACATATTGATAATAAAGAGGCTTTAAAAAATATTAATATAAAATTAAAACAAGGACAAACACTTGGAATTATTGGAACAATTGGAAGCGGAAAAACTACAATTGCAAATATATTGTTAAAACTATATGATATAGATAATAATCAAGTTTTTGTTGATGAAAAAGATATAAATCAAATAAATACATATGAACTTAGAGATAGTTTTTGTTACATAACACAAGAAAGCTTTTTATTTTCAGATACAATTAAAAATAATATTACATTATTTAATAATAAATTTACAGATGAACAAATTCTAGAAAGTGTAAAATATGCTTGTTTAGAAGATGATGTAAATAATATGGAAAATGGCATAGAAACAATAATTGGGGAAAAAGGTATTACTTTATCAGGAGGCCAAAGGCAGAGAGTAGCAATCGCAAGAGCATTTTTATATAATCAAAATTTAATAATATTTGATGATTCTTTTTCTGCAATAGATAATAAAACAGAAAAAATTATCTTAAAAAATATTAAAGAAGTACTAAAAGACAAGACATGTATCATTATTTCAAATAGAATTTCTGATGTAAACTTTGCAGATAATATCATTGTTTTAGATGAAGGACAAATTGTCCAAGAAGGAAAACATGAAGAATTAATTACTCAAGATGGATTATATAGGCATTTTTATAATCAGCAGAGTTTGATGAATGTTTCGTAAACTTAGGCGTTTTTAGAAGAAGATTCGTCAATCTTATAAATATATATTTTATCATTCCGTTTGGTGTCGCAATTCTCTTATGTTCAATTATATAATAGATTATATAATTGAACTATATCTGTGAATTGCTCCAGTCGCCCTTCGCTTACGCTACGGTTGCTCGCCTTACGCACTACATTCTAAAATATATATTTATAAGAGTGACTAATATT
>CAMZHI010000040.1 GCA_947306755.1 uncultured Clostridia bacterium
TCACTTACTATTTTTATGTCTTTATCATTAATAAATATAGCACTATTGTCATCTAGAGCATATAATTTTTTTCCATCAATCTTCTTTAAATTTTTACTTGAATTCACTAAATTTTCTTTTCTTATTTTTGGAAAATATTCATTATTTAAATGTGGTATAAATTGAAAATCTACCAATCCTAAGCCATCTTCTGGAAATTCTTTCACATACTCGTCAAATAATTCTTGACATGAATTATAAACTGTTGGACATAAGACACAACTTCCAGCACTGGCTCCAATCCAAACTCTAGTTTCTAATAGATCTTTCAAATGTTCTTCCAATCCTGATGAATTAATACATTTTCTTAACCATTGTGTGTTTCCTCCTTCAAAATAAAATACATCCGCCCATTCAAATCTATGTATAAAATTTTCTATACTAATACCATTAATATCACACACATCTATTATAAAGCCTAAATTTTTTAAAGTAATTAAATCTTCTATAAGCCATTCATTCATATCTCCACCTTCATAATTAGAGGCAGTTGTGCAAAATAGCATTTTTAAACCTTTAAAGTCTTTTCCAATAATATTTCTTAATTCATTCTCTATGCTTTTATTTGATATTCCTCCAGAAGTTAATATTAGTTTCATAACGCATCTTCCTTTCAATGTTTTTTTATGTTGGTTTGTATCTTTAAAGCTCATATATTTAAAATCTCAAATGTACCACAATTAACTTTCATCATTTAAATTATATACTTTACGATATAATTCTACAAATTCTTTTTCTGTTAAGTGCAATTGTTCATATCTATAAAATGGTTTTCCATTCTTAATTTCAAATATTTCTTTTGATTCAAAATCCATATAATATGCTTCATAGTAGATATCTTTTGGTTCAAATGATTTTATGTACTCTACAAGTTCATCTGCTTTTATTTTACTTTGTTCATCTGGCATTCCACCTATATGAACTTCTAATGAATTGCCATAAACAGTTAGAATTATACCATCACATCTTAAATCATATTCAAACCAGTTCTCTGAATTTATTGATATATAGTTTGGTTCTCCTAAGCAATTAAATACTCTTCCAATATTTAGCATCATTTCATCAGTTGAAACTATCCCACTTGAAGTGTTTTCTTCCAATTTAGCATCAAGTGTCCTTATAAGTGATGTTCCTAATATTTCATCCCTGTTTTCTATCTTTTTTATTATCATTTTATGACTCTCCATTTCTTGGTTATATACTACTTTTTTATCAATATTAAAATACCATATTGTTGATATAATTAAAATAATTAATATAATTATAATAAATAGTAATACTAAATAATTTTTATTCATTATATTGTTTCTCCTTTAAATTATGGTTCTAGTATTGGTATTTCTTCTCTATATTTCCTTTGTTCTTCTAAATCTAAGTCTATTGTTAATATTCCTTCTTCACCATTTAATGATTTTAAAACTTCACCATTATATGAAATCACTTTTGTATCAGCACACAAATCCTCTCCAGTTTGGTCAACAGCACAAAAATACACTTGATTTTCAATTGCCCTAGCTCTTGTTAAAACATTCCATGCGATAGCCCCTGTATTTTTTCTAAAATGTGATGGTAAGAAAATAATTTGTGCTCCATTTTTTGTAAGTTCTCTGAAATATTCTGGAAATCTTAAATCAAAGCAAATTCCTACTCCGACTTTAACATTATCTAATTCAAAAAGCCCTATCCTATTTCCTGCAATTGTATCTTCTCTTTCATCAAATTTAAAATCTGGTTTATTAACTTTATATAAATGTATTTTGTCATATTTACCTCTAATAGTACCCTTACGATCTATAATAAAACAGGTGTTAGTTGTTTTGTTTGGTAAATTGCTCTCTAATGCGACACTTCCTAAAATTATATTCACATTATTTTCTTTTGCAAAATTCTGATATTTTTTTATTTCTTCTATTTTAACTGTTCCGCCATAGAAATCTTTTCCCCATGAAAGAAAAAGCTCTGATAAGCAAATTATATCTGGCTTTTCTTTTACTGCCTCTTGTAATTGTATAAATACTTTTTCTTCATTTTCTTGTTTTGTACCATTAGATTCTGTTTGAATTAAACTTATTCTCATAAAACTCCTTTATAATTAATTATATATTTATTAATTCATACTTTAATTAATTAGTTTTTTATTTTTATACTTTATACTTTTCTTAATATATTCTATATTTTTATATCTAAGTCTCATATAATTTATTAATAATGCTAATATCTTCAATTTTATTTATTCCAAAACACTTTTTACCTAAATCTTTGATTGAAGCTCCACAATGGTAAAGTTCTTTATTATCTATTATTATAAATCTATCATGATATTTATTTGTTTTAGCAACTTTCAATGTGGGATATTCTTTATTAAATTTTTTAATATCAATATTTTCTATATTGCTTTTTTCTGATGTTATTATAACAACTTCAACATTTTTATTCTTTTTTGTTAACATCTTCAAAATACTGTCATCTATATAATTATCTATAATTGTTATTTTCTTGTATGCTTTTTTAAAAATATCAATAATTAAGCTATAGCTATCCCATATTTGTCCTTCAAAGAATATCTTTTGTTTTATTTTTTCTTCTTGCTGTAATTGATTAAAAATTGTATCAAATTTCTTTTCATGTTCTATTAATTTATATTCTACATTTGTAAGTCTTTCAAATACTTGTCCATTTGAGTTAAGAAGTCTTCTCATTTCGATAAAAGCATTAACTATCTTTATACTTATATTAACTGCTATCTCACTTTTTAATAATCCAGCAAGCATTGTAATTCCATATTCTGTAAAAACATATGGAAGATATTTACGGTGTTCTCCTCTTCCATTTTTGTTTAAGGTGAAATTTTTGCACCTTAAAGATTTAAATTCATCATCGGTAAGTCTAAAGCAATAATACTCTGGAAATCTATTAATATTATTTTTTACATTTCTATTAAGATCTTTAGTTTCATAATTAAATAATTTAGCAACATCGCTATCAAGCATTACTTGTTTTCCACGTATTGTGTATATATAATTTTTAATTTCATCAGTTAGATTTGGTAAATTTTCTATTTCACTTGACATACAAACACTCCTTTTTATATTGCATAAAGATATTATAAAACTTTTGTTTGTATGTGTCAATAAATTGTAAGAAATATTTATATATTATACTATTTATTTAAGCGTTTAAAATCCCATATGCCATTGCAATGTCAGTTGGCACTATATATTTTGCTCCAATTTCTTCAGCTACAACTAATACAAACGCACTCATTGCTCTTGTTGCATACCACCAATCTGGATCCGTCACTCTATTTCTTATTCCATCTAAAGAAATTGATTTATAATACCTTTCAGTTTCTGTTTTTCTTGTTTCTAAATCCATCATAATTGGTGAGGCAAAATCGCTATACAGTGTGTTTGTTTCATATTCTATTCCAGAATATCTTGCAAATTTTTCATGACCACCACCTGCTAATATTAATATATCTGCCTTTTCTTTTGGAAAATTTAATCTTGATTTTATATATTGTTTTACATTTTCTAGATTAGTTGTTGCAAAATTATCGGCTAAATCAGGAAATTGTTGCATTACTTCAATAACTCCTATTTTACTATTAACAGTTTCAATTATTTTTTTATCATATATGGCAATTTCTGTAGAGCCTCCTCCTCCAATAAATACACATACTTTATCATTAACAAATTTTGTGGTTCCATATACTGTTAATTCAATTTCTTTATCTTGTGATATAATATTGAAATCATACCCTGTTTCTTTTTTAAATCTATTTAAAAAATTGGTTTTTTCTTCTTCATTTAATGTTCTAAAAATACTTGTACCACACACATATATATCTTTAGAAATCCTTTTTAAATCATTTATGCTTTCGATCAATTCTTTTATATCGTTTTCCCTTAAGCATTTATCTTCATTATAATGTTTTTTAAATTGTATTGTTTTACCTGTTAGCTTTTCAATTTTATTTCCATCAAATCTATCTACTTTTGTGCAAGTAGAACCTACTTCAACAATTATTCTATCCATACTCTCAATACCCCATATTGATATTTATTCTAATTTTCTCATCCCAAACTTTCAATTAATTGTTCATTTATTTTCATTATATCTTCAACAGAAACTGTTTGAATATTGTCTGACATATACTTTTTAGGGTTAATCCAAATTGTATTAATTCCAGCATTTTGTGCACCTTTTATGTCTAATTCTAAATTATCTCCAATCATCACACATTCAGATGGTTTTTTTGTTCCGAATGGCCTCCAAAAATACTTTTATATTTGGTTTACAAATTTTTTCTCCGTAGTATTCAGAAAAATACTTATTAATTCCGATATGTTCTAATCTGTCTCTCTGAAGTTTTTCAAAATAATTAGATAATAATACTAATTCATATTTCTTACTTAATTGGTCTATTTTTTCTATTAATTTATAATTAACTTTGGGAATAGCATATGTTACTAGATTTTTAAAATGGATATCTAAAAAATCATTATCAAATTGATAGCCTAATACTTTGCTAAAATACTGTGTATATTGATTTTTCTCGTATTCATTATAATTATCCTCATATGTTATCATAGCATCAAAAAACTTTTGCTTGTTTTCTTCTGAAAAAATATTATATTTCAAAAGTGATTCTGTAATAGCCTTGTCAAAATTAATTCCTGTAACTAATGTTCCATCTATATCAAATATTAGTCTTTTTATCATTTATTTTTCCTCTTATTTTACAATTTGGGGACACCTTCCAAATTCATTTAGAACCGGTTTTTAGTACGTGTCCCTTTTTTAATTTATTATTGAATGATCTCATTTTTTCAAATATTCTAATAATGTTTTTATTGTTTTTTCACAAGAACTAATATACATTCTTTCATTTACTGTGTGAAAGTCTTCTATTATACTTCCTATACTAATTATATCCATATTATTAGTTCTTTTCATTATTGAACTACACTCTAGTCCTCCATGAGCAATGTCAACAATTGGAGTACTTCCATTAACTCTATAATACGCCTTTTTAAAATCATCTAATAATTTAGATTTTTTATTCGGTATCCATGCAGAATCTTGATATATTTCTTTGACAGTAAAATGATTGTTTTCAGAAATACTTAAATTTTCATTATTATATTTTTTTAATTGTTCAACATCTATGCTTCTTAAAACACCTTGAATGAAAACTTTATTTTCTATCGTATTAATTACTCCAATATTACCAGATACAACAATATCTCCATCTTGCTTTTTTGCAATACCTTGTTTTAATTCTAAAATTTGGGATATTATTCTTTTACTATCTTCTATAGAAAATGATAATTCATTTTTTAGCTCACGAATCTGTATATTTCCATCCTTATTTAATTCTTTTACTTTATTATAAATATCTGTTATTCTAGTTTTTATAATAGCTTCGCATGATGTTGCTATATCAATTTCAGATCTTCCACCATTTATAGAACATAAAAAAACATCATCTATTTTTTGCAATTCTTGTATTATTCTAGCTATTATTGATATAGCATTTCTACTACTTCTTTCAATATAATCTCCTGAGTTGCCACCTTTTAAATTCTTAACTCTAATCTCATAAGCTTGTATATCATTTTTTTCTAGATTTCCTTCAAATATGTATTCATTACATATATCTGCATCACTACCAATAATAATTGTATCATCTTTGCAGTAATCTAAATTTATTAACATCTTACCTTTTAATTTTGAATAATCAAAGTTTACTGCACCATTAAATGTAGTTTCTTCTTCTGTTGTAAACATACATTCTAAATCTGGATGTTTTATTGTATCACTTTCCAATATTAATAACATAATGGCTAAGCCTATACCTTGGTCTGCACCTAATGATGTGTCTTTTGCAAATATTATATCTCCATCTCTTATTACATCAATTGGATCAGTATTAAAATTGTGATTACTGTTTTCTCTTTTCACACATACCATATCAATATGCGCTTGTAAAATAATCGGATTATTGCTTTCTTTGTTTCCTTTTTTCTTTATTAATACATTGTTGCTTTCATCTCTAAAACAATACAAATGATGTTTTTTAGCAAATTCTTCAAGAAAACTCGCAAAATTCCCTTCTTTACCAGATTCTCTTGGAATTTCAGATATTTTATAAAATAGTTCTAAAAATCTATTTATTGTTGTTTTCATTTCACAACTCCTCAAAAAATCATATCGTTTAACTTCGTCAAATTCATATGATGCTGAATATCTCTTTTAATTTACACTAATATTGTAAATTTAGTAAAATCTTCTGTATCCCATTTTTTTACATTTTGAACTTTTAATACTTGATAATTCTTATGAATCCAATAGTTCACCGTTTTTAGCCACCTTGCGTTTTTATTTAAAATTAAAAATTCAACTTTTCCATTCATTTGTGAAAAAATACTATTTAACACTTTAAAAGCAAACATCCCTTTTCTATATTTAGGCATAATCCAAAATTCTTCGATTGAATTTAATTCTGCTGTCTTCTTAATAAGAATAAAACCAGCATATTTATTATTTACTTTTATAATATATGCCTTATTATTTTCATTATTTATATAAGGTTTAACATCAATAAACTCAAATCTTCCTTTATCATTTAAATCGTCATCATAATAATTATTGAAATCATATAGATAATACTCTAATAAGTTTTCTAAAACATCTTGGCTTTCCTTTTTAACTTCGAACATTTCAAACATCTCTTATTCTCCCAAATAGTTCTATTAATTTTTAATTATCTTCAAAATTCCTAAGTTTTTAAAATGGTTCATCAATATTAATCTCAATTGGTTCTTGATCTAATAATTCTAACTGTTCATTTGATAAATACTTCTTATCTATTACCACACTTAAAACAAATTCATCAAAATAATTGTCATTCATAATATAATATCCATGGAATCTTGACTTATCTCCATAGCTATCTTCAACTTTCCATCTTTGAGGTTTATTGTTAATAATATTAACTCCCGTAAATACCATTCGATGATGATTACTAATATCTTCTAAATTTAAAGCTTCTTCTTTTGTTAGTGTATTCAAACCAAAAGATTCTTTATAGTTATATAATCTAGTATCTAACACACCTGATTGCTTATCTTTGCATTTGTAAACATTTGCTCCTAGAAATACGGGTGTGTTATCTTTTAATTGTTTTATAGCTAATTCTTTTAATTGATCAATTGGTAAATTTAAAAATTGTATATTACATAACATGTTTCCAAGATATTTTTTTCTATATATTTTATAATATTCTTTATTGTACATTGGTAGATTTCCAATAACAACAAAATCTTGTAAATTTATACTTAAAAACTTATTTTTAAATTCCATAGGTGTTAAATTCTCAAATTTTTTATACTCACCATTTTTGTCTTTATACTCATAATCAAAAGTGTATAGTGGCTCTCCAAGTATTTTTGATAATAAAGTGTAATTTTCTTCTAAAAATCTGTTTTTTACTTCACTTAATAATTCTATAGTAGTATTATTTCTCTTTAATTTAATTAATTCAATTATATCCTTTTTCACTTTTTCAGTAAATAGTCGTTCTATTCTTTGACTATCAATACCTTCTATCACAGTTGAATTATATGAATATGGGATTAAACCATATTTATTAACAATGGATACAAATAGATCCCAATATCCACCTTCAGTAACGCTATATTCAACAATTCTTTCTTCTTTAATATATTTATAATCAAAATTTTCGAGTTTTATTATATTTTCATATGCATTATTAGACTTTTCTAATTTATCAAAAAAAGCTATATAATTATCTGATAATTCCAAATCCATAACATCTATATTTAAATTTTTAGCTATATTATGTTTTATTACATTTAAACCCGCAAAAATCCAACATTTTGCACTATCCTTTTGATCATATCTTTTACTTTCTGGCAATTCAATATTAAAAACTGGTTGATTTTCTATTATTATATCTCTATTAATACATGCATTTTCTAATCCATTCTTGGTAATTGCATTTTCTATGATTTTATTTTGTGGATTTGAATTATATATTTCTCTAAACTTTTTTATTTGTTCTAGTGGAATCTGTTCATCCATGTTTTTATACTCCTTTTAAATTATTTTTTATATTTTGAATATCATTAACTAAACTTTCAAATAATTGATTCCCTTTATAGATTTTTTTATCATATTCTATTCCTACATCACTAGCTGTTTTCACTTTCTCTTTTATCAGTATCCCATCTTCTCCCATAAATTTTAAATCTTCTAGAGCCTTGTCCAAACTAAATTCTCCATTTAAGTCATATATTTTAGCTTGAAAGTCCCATTCTATTTTATCTATATAATAACAAAATATAGATTCTTTAGTTACATGATTATTAAATTCATCTAATAAATCAATTATTTCAGATTGTTTGAGCATACACTCAGTAGCTTTTATAACACTTTCCCTTCCTTGTTTTAATTTTTCCTTTCTTGATAAATCATCTCTTATTGTATAATCTTTAATTATAGTTTCTTCTAGTTCATGTAAAGAAAGCATCTTCAGAATTTTCAACATATCTAAATCTAGCTTATATTCGCTATCTATTGCAATAGCTAGCATTAAACAACCATAAATATGTTCTGCAACTGATTCAATTCTTTCACTTGAAATTCCTAGTTCTTCCCATCCAGTACGTATTTTGTGTTTTAATACATTTGTAATCATATAAAAATCAATTATGGTTTTATTCAACTGATGTACCTCCTTTACTATACTATATATCTCTATATTATTCACTCTTTGACTCAATTAGTTCTTTAATTTCATCTCTAACAAATTCCCATCTATTTCTCATAAACATATTATCTTTATATATTTTTTCAATTTCATCATATGTTGCAAACTTTATATCAGAAACTTCATTTTCTCTAAGTTTTATGTCTTTTATATCAACATCTTGTTTTACTAAATATACATCTAGCCACAAATTAGAAAGTCTATATCTTTTTATTTTTTTAGCACTTTCCATATTTAGCTTTATTCCAAGTTCTTCAACAGATTCTCTTTGCAATGCTTCTAAAATATTTTCATCATTAATTACAGATCCCCCAACTGTCATTGACCACATATTAGGTTCCCATTTTTTAAATGGTGCTCTTTTTTGAATTAGAATTTTATTATCAGAATTTATAATCCAAGCATCTACTCCTTGGTGAAATGCATTTTCTTCCCATGCTCTTTTATCATCTTTATCTACTTTCATACCTGTATAATTTCCATCTTTATCATATATTTTCCATAATTCCATAAATCTATTACTCCTATTTCTACACAATTAATTCTAATATGAATCCTTATTTTGATATCTATAGCTACTTATCTTAATTTTCAGACCTTTCCAAACTTTAACACTACAATTTTATATGTTTTTTTATCCAATCTAAAATTAAATATCCTATCTCACTTTCTTTATTAACATAAAAATGATTTGTATTTTCTATAATCTTATATTCAAAATCCTTACATTTTTTTGCTTTTTCTTTTAATAAATCTAAATGTAAATAATTGTCTGTTTCATTAGCTCCAGAAAAAGTAAGTATTGGAACATCTATTGATTCAAATTGATACCAGTTATCTGAATTGCCCATAACAGGTAAATTGTCTAAATTAGATTGTTTATTAAACCAATTATAGTATGTTTGAGAGCTCATATACATATAGTTTTCAATTATATTACTTAAAAGCTTTGTTGGTTCATTATTATCAATATTTTCTTTTGCTTCCTTTATAAGCTGTTCATAATCTTTTTGGCGGTATAATTGTAGCCCCATCATATCAGGAGCACTAGCTAATACCATTCCTAATATATCTGGATGTTTTTTATAATAATAATAAATTAATTTATTACAACCATAGCTATGTCCCATTAAAATAAATCTTTGATATCCTAATTTTTTTGCCTCCTCAATAGCTAAATCTATATCTAGAACACAGTCTTCAAAGATTTCATACATACAGCCACATCTTGTATATGTACCATTTTTCATTAAAATATCATTTTCTATTGAGTAACCTCTGTTATGTGCATATATAAATCCAATCTTATTTTCTGATAAAATCTTTCCCCATACAGTAGCAAAATAATTATCAATTATTGTTTGACACATTCCATGAATAAATATAACACATAAATCTTTTTTATCTCCATTAAAATGTATCATAGGAAGACGCAAATCATCTTTTGTGTATGCATTATTTATAAATTCTATATTCGTCATCTTGTATTCTCCAATTCATACTATTAAAAATATTTTTTACCTTGAAACATCTTCCAAATCTTTAGCACGAAGTTCTTTTTCTTTTGCTTTAAAAAAAGTTTTAAAATTATCAAATGATTCGCAATTCTTCCAATAAGAATATGGAACAATCTTTTGTTTTGATAAATATCTACCAAATTCTTCTTTATCGAACCATTTAAATTGTATAGTTTCTTGTTTAGATTCTTCTATTTTTTCAAGTTCCTTATTCATAGTTTCTACAGCAGTCTCATTTATGTCATCTGCTATTATTACATACACATGTCTTATCTCATTATCCACTTTTTTTACTTGCTTTTCATTTGTATATTCTAATCTATCTTCTATATCAAATGTAAATTTTGGATTACGCCAATTTTTTCCTAATTCTTCTTTAAATACACTTTCAGCAGTATATTGAGGGGTTTTATCTCCTAATATCATATGTTCCCCAGCGATATCCCAATACTCTTTCCATTGTTTTTTAGCTTTTCCCCTCTGTTGTAATAATATTCTTCTACCGTCTCCACTTATAATAACTATATGAACAGATTCGTGCTTCAATCCAAATTTGTGTACAATATCCTTGCCAAAATTCATTACAGCCCAATTATTTTCGTTTGTTATTACTGGTACTCCACCATTTCCTGCATCTGCACCTGTATGTCTTGTATTTTTTCTAGTTCCCATCTTTTTCTATCACCTTTCTTTTTTTTATCTTTCAACTAGAAGTATTATTATAACCAAATAATGTTTTAATTATATTTTTGTATCTATCTTTATATTTTTCTTTTCCATAAGATGATAATTTACAAAAGTCAAATTCTAATTTATTCTTAACAAATTTTTTAGCCTCTTCCAAATTCAATCTTCTTTTTCCAAGTGAAATATAATATAGCATGGATAGATTATCGAAATGTGCTAATACATCAGCATCTGCAACAATTTCTTCCTCAACAGAATTTTTCGGATTATCAATATGATTATAAATACATTTTTTTACCAATTCTATTTTTTCTGTTGGGTAATTGTATTTTTTTAAAATCTTTTCTGCAACTTCTGCTCCATACACATTGTGTTCTTCAATTGGACCAACCCCAATAATCCTTGCTACATCATGTAAAATTGTTGCTAAGTCAACAATTTCAATATTTGCTTTCCTTTCTAACGCAAGTTTATGTCCATTTTCATAAACTAATTTTATATGATTATTCCAATCATCATAATTCGTTTCTTTCATTTTTTCATTTGAAATCTGAATCATTTCTTCTTTTACTTTTTCTACAATATTATCCATTATTCAATGCTTCCTTATATTAATTTTAAATTCTGGACCCGGTCCCAAATTGCGATTGTACCAAGTCGCAATGAAGAATGAAGAATTAATAGTTAATAATTTGAAAATGTCTAAATATCAGATCTTCATTATTCACTATTCATTATTAATTATTCACTATCAAGTACCCGGTCCCTTTTTTATTCCTTTTCTCTTTGATTTATTTTTGTGTATTTTATAATATCACTGTTCATTTAACCGCTCTTCCGTAATATAATAATCTACTTAATCGGTAACTGCATAGTTACCATAATCATATTTTTATCTGCATCAAATACGCCAAATTCATATCTGCCATCAGCCTTTCTTAATTCCTGAAAAATTTCTTTGTTATCTTTTTTTAAATTATTATAAATCTCTTTGATTTTGTTTAAATTATCATATTGAAATTTATATAAATTAGTTGACTGAGTATATTCTTTGAAACCCTGTATATCGTTTTTAGTATAATCATATGTAACAAGCATTAAATCTGTATTTTCATTTTTTAATAGCATCCATGAAACTGGTTCATATTGAGAAAATTCAATATGAAACCCAAAATATTTTGTATAAAATAAAGCAGATTTATTTATATCTCTTACAACAAATTCAACTACAATTTTCATCTTTGCCTCCTATAAAATTTTTTTATCCATTCAAGAATTAAGTAACCAATTTCACTTTCCTTATTCATATAAAAATGATTTGTATTTTCTATAATCTTATATTCAAAATCCTTACATTTTTTTGCTTTTTCTTTTAATAAATCTAAATGTAAATAATTGTCTGTTTCATTAGCTCCAGAAAAAGTAAGTATTGGAACATCTATTGATTCAAATTGATACCAGTTATCTGAATTGCCCATAACAGGTAAATTGTCTAAATTAGATTGTTTATTAAACCAATTATAGTATGTTTGAGAGCTCATATACATATAGTTTTCAATTATATTACTTAAAAGCTTTGTTGGTTCATTATTATCAATATTTTCTTTTGCTTCCTTTATAAGCTGTTCATAATCTTTTTGGCGGTATAATTGTAGCCCCATCATATCAGGAGCACTAGCTAATACCATTCCTAATATATCTGGATGTTTTTTATAATAATAATAAATTAATTTATTACAACCATAGCTATGTCCCATGAGAATAAATCTTTTATATCCTAACTTTTTTGCTTCATCAATAGCTAAATCTATATCTAAAACACAATCTTCAAAAATTTCGTACATGCAACCACATCTTGTATAAGTTCCATTTTTCATTAAAATATCATTTTCTATTGAATATCCTCTATTATGTTCATAAATAAATCCGATTTTATTTTCTGATAGAATGTTTCCCCACACAGTAGCAAAATAGTTATCAATTATTGTTTGACACATTCCATGAATAAATATAACACATATATCTTTGTTATCTCCATTAAAATGGATCATTGGAAGACGCAAATCATCTTTTGTATATGCATTATTAATAAATTCTATATTTGTCATTTAAAACTCTCCAATTCATACAATGAAATATATTTATTTATAATTCTCACTATTTATAACTTCAATTCCATTCTCTAACAATAATTCTGCTAATATACCATTTCCATCTACAAGTTTTCTATCAAAGTTTCCACTATACACTTTACCAATTCCACAAGAAGGACTTCTTGCTTGAAGTATAGCTTTTTTTATATTTAATTTTTTTGCAAATTCTAAATTATTTTGATCATCAAAAACATGCTTTTCACCATCAATAACTTTAATCTCAGCTGGATTTCTTGGCGTTTTTAAGCCTCCTAGCTGTTCTGGGCAAATTGGAATAGCTTCTCCTTTTTTCACTAATTCAAATATTTTTTGATTATAATTGTTATCTCCACTATATTTACAATTTATTCCTGCTAAACAAGCACTCACTAAAATCATATATTTGACCTTCTTTCTATTATTTTTAAATTTGTGACTCGTTCCTTTTTTAAAAACATTTTTTAAATTTAGGACCCGGTCCTTTTTTAAAATAGGTAATCACTAACTATTATGCTTTTTTCTTTTTCATCTATTGTAACATTAGCTCCAATTGGTATTATGCTATTTGCATGTTTATGTCCAAAATCATTTGTTTTTACAACTGGAATATTGGCATTTATTTTTCTTAATTCTTTAACAATATCATATTTATTGTTTTCTGCAAATTGTAATTGATAGATATATCCAAAAACAATTGTATTTGTTAATACTCCCATTTGATTAAGTTGTTCTAACATAGAATTCCATTCAATAATATCTGAATGATATCCTTCTAAAAATAATACTGAATCTTTTAAATCTGGCATATATTTAGTTCCTGCTAATTTTAGCAAACATCTTAAATTAGTTCCATATATTTTCCCGCTTCTTTTTTCTGCTAAATTGTAGAAATCTCTATTATCATATGGAATAATTGTATTATTTCCATTAAATAATTTGTCAATTATTTCATTTTTATCATAATCAGTTACATCATCTTTTCCAAACCAGGTGTAATCTTGGCAATGAAAAGTAATTAAATCTGTCATTTTATTAATTGCACAAAGTAAAACTGTAATATCACTATATCCTAAAAATATTTTAGGATTTTTTTTGATTTTTTCATAATCTATAAATGGTAATACTCCATTTGCCATATTTCCGCCTTTTATTGTAAAAATTGCTTTAACTTCTTTATCACTAAACATATCATTTATGTCAGAAGCTCTTTGCGAAGGCGTTCCTGCACAATATTCTTTGTCAGAAAACAAGTATTTACCGAATTTTACTTTTAAACCTATACTTTCAAAAAATTTAGTTGCATTTTCTAAATATACTCTATCTTCTTTAAATAGTGCTTTATCTGGAGCAATAACACCTATTGTATCTCCAGGTTTTAATCTATCTGCTAACATTTTTATCTCCTATATTAAAATCTCTTAATTCATTCATGAATTACTCTTCTTCATATAATTTACATTGCTTTTTTGTCCAAGCAGGAGTACATATTACTGCCAATTTAAAATTACCATTCCAATAATATAACTCTTTTTTATTTATAAAAATAATATCACCTTTTTCAAAACTAATTGACTCATTTTTTCTTTTGTTTATAGTGCCTTTCCCTTCTATAATATAACACAGTTCTTCGCACTCTGTATTTGAATAATATCCTTTGGTTGGGTATCTTCCTGTTATTGCATTTATACAAAAATCTATATTTTTTTCATTTAAAGCCATACTGTAATCTAAAACAGTGCTTGTACTAGCATACTCAGACTTCTGCGCATCTTTTTCTTTTACAATTTTCATCTCATTTTTCTCCAAAAATAAATTTTCACAATTTTTTTAATTTAGTACCCGGTACTTTTTTAAAATTTTTTTTTAGATAGTGTATTAATATACTGTGGAATATAATTTTTAATCAAAAATCCTTCTGTATCTTGAGTATCTCTATCTTCATATAAATCTATTAAAGTAAAACCAGCTTTGAGTTGTCCTCCAATATTGTCTTCTATTGTATGACTAAAAATACAAATTTGATTCATATCAAAGCCATTATAAGCTCGACGTATTTTTTTAATCTCTAAAGTATTTAGTGGCAATTTGTTCTCTACAATTAAAGGTTCTTTTGATTGGTTTTTGAATAGACAATTAATTCCATTATCCATAGTTGCAATCATTATCCCACCTTTTTTTAAAACTCTATAGCATTCATTCCAAACAAATTGCATATCTTGAATATATAAATTACAAAATGCTTGTATTATTATATCAAATGATTCATCATCAAATGGAAATCTTTCTGTCATATCTCCTTGTACTAAATTGTATTTTATGTTTTCTCTATCCATAACAGATTTATCTTGTTCTAATTGTTTTTCAGAAATATCAAAAACTGTACAATCTGCGCCATTTACAGCCAAAATTGGCATTTGCTGTCCACCACCACATGCCAAACCTAATACTTTCTTTCCCTCAATATCATCAGGTAACCAATCTCTTGGAATTGGTATAGATGGAGAAATATATAATTTAAAATC
>CAMZHI010000041.1 GCA_947306755.1 uncultured Clostridia bacterium
ATCTAAACTAGGTAGTTAATAGACTAAAACGATATTCATCTATGTATTTTTGAGTATTGCTGAAGCCCTTCGAGCTATGCGAGTTAGGGATTCAGTATACCTCGGAGTCCTAAAAACTAAAGTTTTTGGAAAAAGACGGAGAGGTAGCTATCCTAATTTTATAATATATTATTAAATTTTGTATAAACTATTGCAAAAATGTTAATAATGTATTATAATACAAATTGTTAAATTAATAAGTTATCAATTTTCTAGTGATGATAACTATTTTGGAAATACCTGTTCCCATTCCGAACACAGAAGTCAAGCAGAATAGTGCCAAAAATACTTGCGGGTTACCCTGCTGGGAAGATAGGTTGTCGCTAGATTTTTATATTTTGCCTTGTTAGCTCAGTTGGTAGAGCGCTCGGCTGTTAACCGATAGGTCGCAGGTTCGAGCCCTGCACAAGGCGCCATAATTTAAATGTATAAGTATTGTTTAATCAATATTTATACATTTTTTTATTTCGTTTGCTTTTTTTACAGATTGATGTATTATATAATTACTATTAAGGAAGTGATTATATATGTTAAAAATATGTGAAATATGCGAGAATAAATATGAAACAAATAGCTCAACAAGAATATACTGTTATAAATGAAGTGGTGAATCTACAAGAAGCGATAATAAAACAAGAAAACATCAAAAAACAATTTTAAGAAGAAGCATGAAAGTTCAAGCAATTAAATTATTAGGAGGAAAGTGTTCTATTTGTGGATATAATAAGTGCTTAGATGCACTAGAGTTTCATCATGAAGATCCTTCTGTGAAAGAATTTAAATTAGGTTCTGGAAACACCATGTCATGGAAAATTTATAAATCTGAAGCTTTAAAATGTATTTTAGTTTGTTCAAATTGTCACAAAGAAATCCATTCTAAATTAGGATATATATATTAAAACTATTGGAATTATTCTTAAATTGTGTTATAATATAAAAGTGTAAAAAGGAGAGTTTCAATGAGCTTTAATGATAGAAGAAGTGGAAAAGATAGAAGAAAAGAAAAAAGAGATACATTAGATAGGAGAAAAAACAAAGATAGAAGATTAAATCCTGATAGAAGAGTTCAAACAGAAAGAAGATTAAATGAAGATAGAAGAAAAACATTAAATAGAGACATTTTAATTAATGTAGATACTAAATTAGAAAAATCATTTGATGACCAAGTAGAAGGTAGAAATGCTGTATTAGAACTATTAGAAAGTGGAAAAGATATTAACAAAATTTATATCACCAAAGGAGAGAGAAAAGGCTCTATAAATAAAATAATTGCTATAGCGAACGAAAAAAGAATAATTATTGTTGAAAAAGATAAGGCTCAGATGGATATGATGGCAGGTACAGAAAACTATCAAGGAGTAATTGCAATTGTTCCTCCTTATGAATATGTTGAAGTGGAAGATATTTTAAATACATCTAAAGAAAAAAACAAAGATCCATTTATTCTAATATTAGATGGCATTGAAGATACACATAATTTAGGAGCAATAATTAGAACAGCTGAAGCTGCTGGAGTGGATGGAATAATTATTCCTAAAAGAAGAGCTGCATCTGTAAATAGTACAGTAAGCAAGGTCGCATGTGGAGCTTTAGAATATATAAAAATTGCAAGAGTAAATAATATTAATGATGCAATAAAAAAATTAAAAGATTATGGAGTTTGGATTTGTGGAACATCATTAAATACTGAAAAATATTATTATGATCAAGATTTAACAGGACCACTTGCAATAGTTATTGGAAATGAATCTAATGGAATAAGTAATCTTGTTGAAAAAAATTGTGACTTTTTAGTTAAAATTCCAATGATAGGTAAAGTTCAATCATTAAATGCATCAGTATCTACAGGAATAATAATATATGGAGCACTGAGACAAAGACAGAATAACAAAATTAAATAGAATTGAGAATTTCATTAATAATTATAAAAGAGGATGTGAAAATAAATGGAAAGAAATTTTAAACTTATTTTAATAATTATAATAATATTGATATTGTTAGTAGCAACTGTTGGTGGAATACTTTTTTTTGCAACAGATTTTTTAAAGTCTGATGAAGTTTTATTTAAAAAGTATTTAGCACAAGAAATAAATAATATTTCTGAGATATTTGATTTTAGTAATGAAGAAAAATATTTGGATTATATAATTGAAAATGATTATTCAGGAGATACAGATATAAAATTAAGCTATATAGAAAATGAAAATGATCAAGAAGAGATTTATAATATAAAAACTGAAAGTATTAGTAATAATACTGATAAATCATATTATAAAAGTGTTAAAGCAAATTATGGTGCTGAAGAACTTGCCAATATTGAACTATTAAGACAAAATGAAATGTATGGTTTTAGGTTGACTGATTTGGTACAACAATTTGTTAGTATTGAAAATGCAACTATGTACTATGTTGTAACCAATTTAGGATATAATGGTAATTATTTTCAAGAAAAGATGAATTTTGATGAGTTAAGATTTAGTGGATTATTTGATTTTTCTGAAGAAGAAATTCAGAAAATTAAAGAAAACTATTTTAATGCTATTTTCTCTGATATAAATTCAAAAAGCTATTCCTCAAAAAACAGTGTACTAATAACACTATATAACCAAGAAAGTATTACAGCAAAACAATACTCATTGACTATAAGCAAAACAGATTTAGATAAGATATATAAGAAAGTATTAAATCAAGCTATAAATGATGAAATAATACTATCTAAATTAGAAAAAATAGATAATGAAATAAAAAAAGTTGGTTTTAATGAACCAGAAGGAGAGAGTTTAAAAGAAAAATATGTATCAAAATTAACAGACATATATAACTCAATAGAATATTTAGGACAAAATGAAGATATGATTACTTTTAATGTTTTTCAATCAAAAGGAAAGACATATAGAGTATCGATGAAAACAGCTATAAATGAGTATATTTTAGATTTGAATGCAAAAAATGGTACAGAATTAAGCTATAAAACTATTAAATTAACTCAAGAGGGTGAAGATATTTTTGTATATTCATTTGGAAAAAAAGCAGATGATTCAAGACATTTCATATATGAAGATGATAATCAAAATTTAGATATTAGCTTAGGTCTTAATAATAGTGAAAATAGTATAACTAGTATAGGAAAACTAATATATAAAAATAATGATATTAAACAAATACAAGTTGATTTAAATACTGTTTTAGATTTTTCTGATAAGAAGGAGATACCAATAAAATTTGAAGCAAATAAAAATATAATATTAAATAATTATGAAAATGACGATATAGATAGTATTTTCAAAGACTTAAGACAAAGAATGATAAAAAGATTAGAAGAAAAACAATCTATTATAAATACTAAAATGTTAAATAAAATTTCATTGTGGATAGATAAAAAAGAAAAAGAAAGAATAGAAGAAGAACAAAATATTAATGAATTAAAAAAACAAAGATTTAATAATAAATTTATCCTATATGAGGGAGAAAATATTGGATTTAACACCATGAAAAAACTTTTGAATTTTGCGGGAAAAAATATGTCTGATTTTGAATTAATCAATAATAATAAACAAATTAAGATACATATTCAATCAGGAGTTAAAAATGAAGATAAAGCAAATACACTTATTACAGCTTTATCAAAAAACAAAAACACTTATAATGTCAAAATGGAGTATAATGAAGAGGGTTATATTAATGCAATTATTATTTCATTTTATGAGAAAAAATAAAATTGTAGAAGGAACTAGGGGATGCATATTTTTTCTAGTTCCTAATTTATTTTACCTTGACATTGATAAGGCTATAGGAGGAAAATTGTAATTTATGCCAAAAGTTAGTGTTATAGTTCCAGTTTATAATGTAGAAAAATATTTAGAAAGATGTATAAATTCCCTTGTAAACCAAACTTTACAAGATATAGAAATAATTTTTGTAGATGATGGTTCAACAGATAGTTCTAAAATAATAATTGAAAAGTATTTAAACCTTCATAGAGAAAAAATAAAATACTATTACAAAAAAAATGGTGGACTATCAAGTGCCAGAAATTATGGTATTCCTCATGCAAAAGGTGAGTATATAGCTTTTTTAGATTCAGATGATTATATAGAACCAACAATGTATGAGGAAATGTACAATACTGCTGAAATAGAAAATTCCGATATGGTTGAGTGTGATTTTATTTGGGAATATCCTGATAAGCAAAAATATGATTGTGGGCAGATTTATAATAGTAAAAAAGAAGCATTAGAAAAAGCTAGAGTTGTTGCATGGAACAAGCTGATAAAAAGAGATATTTTAGAAAAAGAAAAAATAGAATTTCCATTTGGATTAAGATATGAAGATGTAGAATTTTTTTATAAACTTGTACCTAGCTTGAACAAAATATCTTTTGTAAAAAGCTATTTTATTCATTATGTTCAAAGAGACAATTCTATTGTAAATACACAAAATAGCAAAACTATGGATATATTCAAGGTCTTAGATAATGTTATTGAATATTATAAAAAAAATAATTATTATGAAGAATATAAAGATCAACTTGAATATACATATACAAGATTATTATTATGTAGTTCTTTAAAAAGAATGTGTAAAATTGATAATAAAGAGGAAAGAAAAAAGGCATTTGAAGAAACTTGGAATAGTTTAAATACAAAATTTCCAGATTGGAAAAAGAATAAATTATTAAATAAGAAAAGTTTCAAAAATATATATATGAAAAGTGTGAATCGTTTTACATATAAAATATATTGTTGTATTTTAAAACATATTTAATAAAAAATACAAGTCATATAAATAAAAATTAGAGGTCAGAGATAAGAGGTTGGAGGTGAGCTTTTAGACTTCCTACCTTCAATTTCCAACATCAATGTTTTATAGATTTAATTAATAGGAGATTAGTTTATTCTATCGAAAATATAAAAGAACTAAAAAATAGGAGTATCAATGAAAAAATTAAAGGAATTATGTACTTTAGAAAATCTATTATGTATATATATTATTATTTGTCCAATTTTAGATATAGCAAGTTTTTTATTTAGAAATTATTTTAATACTAATTTTTCACCAAGTACAATTATTAGACCATTAATACCTATTATATGTTTTACAATATTGTTTTTTAAAGAAAATAATAAAATAAAAAAAATAATAATAATTGGAATTTATTTTTTATATTCATTAATACATTTGTATTTTTTTCAAAAACTGCATAATGGAAGTTCTTATGGAAGTATAAAAAATGAATTACAATATATTATAAATTATTCATTAATGACTGTTAATTTATATTTATTTTATGCAATAATAAAAAATAAATCTAAGCTAAAAAAAGCAGTATATATAAGTTTAATTATATATGTAATATCAATATATTTTTCAATATTAACTAATACATCTTCTCATACTTATTTAGAAGGAATTGGATATAAAGGTTATTTTGAATCTGGTAATAGTTTGTGCACTGTTTTAATTTTGTGCTTATGTATAATTCTATCAGATTTTAATTTTAAAAAGTGGGGAAAAATTTCATTAATTATTTTTACAGGAATTTATTTAATAGTTTTTTCTGAAATGAGAACAGGATTATTTGGTTTTGGAATTGTAGTTGCAATTTGGATAATAGGCAAATTTTTTATAGCAATTAAAGAAAAAATCAATTTTAACAAAAAGCAAATATTAATCATTACATTTGGAATAATTCTTTTTGTAGTATTAACATTTATTTTAGGAGCACGTACTCTAGAAAGAAGAAAATTGTTAAAAGAAAATGAACTTAATAATTTTGATGAAGAAACACAATCTATTAGATATGTTACAGGAGATATTTTGAATATATACAAAAAAATTCAAAAAAATGAGATAACAAATGAATTTATGTCTGAAGCAGAACAAAAAGCAATAGTTGATTTATGTGAGTTTGCTGAAAAACATAAAATATCAAATGTTAATTTAAGAAAACAACAATTTATATATAATTTATTTTTGGTTAAAGAACAAAAAAATCCTTTATTGATTTTATTTGGAAATGGGTATAAAAACCAAACTGGAGAACTTGTTATGGAGATGGAAATCCCAGCTCTTATATGCAATTTTGGATTAATAGGATTTGTTTTATATCTAGGCCCAATATTGTATTTAATTATTTCAAGTTTTATTAGAGAATTAAAAAAAATAAAAGAAATAAAAATAGATAAAATAATGTATTTTACAGGGTGTGGACTAGCAATTTTATTATCAGGCATTTCGGGGTATGTGTTTTTCAATCTTTCAAGCATGACTATGGCGATAGTGTTATGTGTATTAATTAATTCAGAAAAATGTAATGAGATTGATAATATAAGACAAGTTAGATGAATGCTAAAAGTGAGATATGAGAGGTGAGATAGAATGAAAAAAATTGTATTTGGAATTACTAGCTTAACTTTAGGTGGAGCAGAAAGAGTATTAGTTGATATAGCAAATAGATTAAAAGATGATTATGATATAACAATATTTACTATTTATGGAAAAGGTATATTTGAGTATGAATTAGACAAAAAGATAAAGCTAATAAGTTTATATAATTTTTCATATAATGAACTAAGTAAATCAAATAAAAAAATAATCCCCATAAAAGTATTAAATTGTGGAAAGTCAATCTACAAAAAGTACATTGAAGGAAAATATGATATACAAGTTTCATTTTTAGAAGGACCTATTACTAGAATTTTTCAATATGGAGAAAATGTTAAAAAAATTGCATGGATACATAATGATATTTCAAAGGTTTTTGGAGATGGATTAAAAGCAAAACTTAAATTAAGTTTGGATAAATCAATTTATAAAAAATATGATAAATTAGTATTTGTGAGTGAAGACAACAAAAATGAATTTAATAAATTATTTAAAATAAAAGATATTGAAGAAAAAGAAGAAGTTATTTATAATTATTTAGACAAAGAAAAAGTATTAGAAAAAGCCAAAATGCAAGTTGGACAAGAATATATAAGTAACTTTGTTCCATCAATAATAACAATTGCAAGGCTTGTTCCTCAAAAAGCAATAGATAGGCTAATAAATGTTCATAAAAGATTAATTGATGAAAATATAAATCACAATATTTATGTAATAGGTGATGGACCAGAAAAAGAAAATCTAATTAAGCAAATAAAAGAATTAAAAGTGGAAGATACTTTTAAATTAATGGGAAAAAGAGAAAATCCTTATCCATATTTAAAAAAAGCAGATTATTTTGTTTTACTTTCAAAATTTGAAGGTTATGGAATGGTAATAGATGAAGCAAAAATATTAAATAAAAATATTATTATTACCAAAACAGCTGCAATAGAAGCTGTTAAAGGATATGCAAGAAAATTAATTTTAGAAAATACTGAAGATGCAATATATGAGGGCTTAAAGCAAGTATTACAAGGAAATGTTATATTTGATGAAAGTGAGACTGAGTTTAATAATGATAATTTAATAAATAGAATTAAAGCATTGTTTGACAATAACTGAATAATAAAAGCTAATATATTTAATATTAAAACTTCCATTTTTAAAATGTTATTAGATAATAGTTTTAATGTTTTATTACTTGCTAATAGTGAATATATAAATATTTTTCGAAAAATCTCGGCTCAATACACATTAAAGAAATTCTAATTTAATAAAATGAGCCATTTCACTTGAGACCCTCTGCGCTACGCTTGAGTACCGTGAACATCCCTCATTTTATTAAATAAGAATTTCTAATAATGCTCCAATCGCATTCGATTTGTTCTTAAAATATTTATATATTCATTATTAGAGAGTATATCTAGAATTAAAATATTGAAAAGGAGTGAGTATAAAAAATGAAATTAAGCATATTAACAGCTACATATAATAGATCAAATTATTTGCCTAAATTGTATGAAAGTATTAAAGAAAATTTAAAATATAATGTAACTCCTGAATGGATTATTGTAGATGATGGATCAACAGATGATACTAAAAATATAGTACAAAGCTTTATAGATGAAAATAAAGTAATTATAAAATATTTATATCAAAAAAATAGTGGTAAAATGTCAGCAATAAATGAAGCGGTAAAAATGGCAACAGGAGATTTAATTGTTGATTGTGATTCTGATGATTGTTTTACCAATAATAGTTTTGAAATTATAGAAAAAAATGTAAAAAAACTTTTACAAAATAAAGAATTATATGGATTAGTTTTTCTAAAAAGTGAAGAAAATGGGAAAATTAGTGGAAAAGAATTTTCTCAAAAAGAGCATATAACATCTATGTTTGATTTGTATTTTAAAGAAGATATTGGTGGAGAAAAAATAATTGTTTATAATAGTAAAATTAGAAAACAGTATTCACATCAATTAGAGCATAATGAAAAATTTATTACAGAAGCAAGAATGTATCATAAAATGGATGAAAAATATAAATTACTTGCTATTAATGAAGTTATAGAACAAGGAAGCTACATAGAAGATGGATATACAAAAAATATAAATAAAACTTTCAAAGAAAGCCCTTATGGGTATTATATGTATTTCAAAGAACTTCTTCAAAAGGATATGAGAGGGGTAATGTTTTCTAAAAGACTGTATGCAATAAAACATTATATTTTATTTAGCTATTTGACAAAAAATAAGTTTAATGCTAATCTAATTAAAGATAGATTAAACAGATTACTATATACCATTCTATATTTACCAGGAATAATGAAGAGCAAAAAATTTAATAAAACTGGTAAATAAATCTGATTTTATATGTATATCAGATATTTTACCATAATTAGTAAACTTTATTTGGAGGATTAATCTTTTATGATAGCAGAGAATTCAACAAATAATCAAACAGAGAGTAAAGAGGAATACACATTAGAAAAGTTAGTAGAGAAAAAAATACCAATATTAAGTTGTATTATTATAACTGTTTTAATGATTATTATAAATATAGTACGTATATATTATCCAAATAGGATACTATTATATGTTTTGTGTACATTAATTGTTATTATTATTCTTTTATATTTACAGACATTAAAATATGCATTGAATTCTTTATTAAATAAAAAAATTATAAAAAAGCTAAAAAGAACTAAATTGCTGGAAGAAATAAATCAAGAACTTCAAAATTTGGAAATAAACAAATTAAAATCTGGAAAATACTATGGCTATTTTAACCTAAAAAGCTATTCAGTTATGTTTGAAAATACTATAAAAATATTTAAATATGAAGATATTAAAAGATTGTTTTTTTTTACACCTATTAGAAAGATGTATGGCGACTCAGATAGATTTACTGTTGTTAAATTGAAAAACGGAAAATATTATAGAATTTCAAGGTTAAATTATTATAATGATACAAGGGAACTATTAGAAAAAAATTGCATAAATACTATATACAAAAAAGATTTTATTTATCTAGTTAAATACATTATAAAGCTTTTTCTAAAATTTTTGTTGATTTTTATACCATGTGTCTTAATGATGCGACTTATGGGATTGTTTTAGTATATAATTAATAATATAATAATGAAAGGAGAAAAAATATGGTTACAGAAATTTTAACTTTTTTAGGTGCAATGATAATTTTATTTGTAATTTTAAAAGTAATATCTTTACCTATAAAAATTATAATAAAATTATTAATTAATGCTCTTATTGGAGGGGTAGTATTATTTTTAATTAATCTTACAGGATTAATTGCTATCAATATTACATGGATAACAGCATTAATTGTAGGATTTTTAGGAATACCAGGGGTAATAATAGTAATTTTATTGCATTTTTTTATATAAGATTTCTTTAAAATAAAAGCTATTGAAAGAACAAATCAGGAAGAATTGAGACAAAAATATAGTAAAAAATAATTATTTAAACAAAAAACAAAAAATATAGAAGAAATTGTGGAAGAAAATAATAATAATTCACAAATGGTAGTATATAAAGAAAAAATTTTTACGAAAATCAGTAGATTTATTAAAAGATTTTTCAAAGAGTATAAATAGATATTATAGGCAATAAAAAACAATGAAAAAATATGAAAGATGTAATATTATTCAAAAGATTATTATACCATGGAGGAACGATAGATGAATGATAACTATCCGAAAGCATATAAAGAGGTTATTGAAATATTAGAGTGTGTACCATCTGAAAATCTAAACTTAATACCTAAAACAATGATAGAAATGTTTAAAACAAAAATGGATAAAGAATATGAGTTTTCAATTGATATTAATAAGAGATTGGAAGAACAGGAATTATTACAAGAAACAAAAGCAATACTTGCCAACATATATAGAGATTATTGGGCTACACCAATACAAAAACAAAGTATTGTTGAAAAAGAAAAACAAGATAGAATAGTTATAGAGAATAAAAAAAGAGAAAAATATAATCCAAATGACATTTTTAAGAAAAAAACGGTTAAAAATGAATGTGCAAATCCAATACAATCAAACTTACCTATTGAAGTTAAACAAGGATTTTTTGAAAGAATTATTTTTTTTATCAAAAATTTATTCAAAAAGTAGAAACATATTTGAAATAATAAGCAAAATGGTTTATTAAGCATATATAAGCTAATAATGGATGGAGTTTTTTATTATGGATAATTATATAAATAATACACTAAAAATATTTATAAAAGCATTTGAGGAATGTAATAAAACAGATAGAGAAGGATATAATTTGGCAAAAGAACTTTTAGAAAAAAGAAATAATAGAAATGAGGGAAAAAATGAGCATTCAAACTAATGATGATAATGTTATAAATGGATTTATCTTACAATATGCCCAGGATCCTTTATTTACAAGGGTGGTAGAATATCTTAAAGCTAATCCAGAAAAATCTAGCAATATAAAAAAAATTATACAAAATAGACAAATAATGGATAAATGCGATCCAAAGTTAGTTGCGGATATTTTAAATGATATCATTGATAACAAAGGGAGTGAAGAGTTATATGAAAAAATATGTGGTTTAGTTAATGAAGCATATGGTGAAAATGCATTAAAAATTTTAAGAGATAGACCATGGATTTCATTAAATGATATACCTAATTTTAATATTTTTGACGAAAGAATTATTAATATTATTGGAAATGGTGGGGTACATTCATTTCTAACCTATATAATGGAATCAGAAAAAGTAATAACTGAGATGTGTGAAAATCCTGAGTTGATAGAGCAATATATTGAATTTAGAAAAATGACAGAAGGATATTTCCCTAATTCAGCAATAGGATTAGAGGAAAGCTTAAATGCCTTTTATTCTCATAAAGATTTGATAAATGAGATTATTGAAGCAGGAGAACAAGAAGAATTAAAAAACAACCTATTACTATTATTTAGAGACGAAGATATGTTAGCTCAATTAAGTGAAGATACAAGACAAGCTTATAGAATAGATGAATCTGCTAAAAAAATATTTTTCGCATCAAATGTTGAAGAATTAAAAACATATAGAGAAAAAAGAAATGGATTTTTTAATCAATCAATTGCAGAGTGTTTAGAACAAAGAGGAACATTTCCAAAACAGTTACTACTTTTACAATATTTTGGACATATAAGAGATTGTCCAGGAAATTATGATCAATATGATCACGAAAAGTTTTTAACAGATTATCTTATGTTTAATAAAAATCAATTTTCAGAAGATGAAATTGACTTAATACAACTCTATTCTATAATTGAAAAATGCAGAGATAAAGATGTTTTATTAAGAATATCTGAATTATTAGGCCAAAGAAAAGATATAGTTGATCCTGTAAAAATGAAAGCAATAGATGAGAAAGTTGTAGAGAGTTATAAACAAGAATATGTTGATGGATTGCTTAAAATAGAAGAAGTACGAAATAAAGTTGCAGATGCCAATGATGCATCATATATGTATTTATTAAGATCAAATGGAGACCAAATATATAAAGATCATAGAGTAAGTCAAGGAAAAGAATATTATAGTGATTATATAAAATCAGGTAATGATACAACATGGGAATATCAACAAGAAGATTGGAAAAAACAAAGTGATAATTGGCAATATATATCAAAGACTTCTAAAAGTGATGGTAGAACAATATATGAAGCAACTATAGAGGATGATGAAAATCCAGATAAAAATAAAAAAATGAGAATAGAAATTTTACCAGATGGAAAAAAAATATATTCATTTTCATATAACAATCCAAGCAATATTACAATGAGTAAAAATGAAAAAGGGACATATATATTTAAGTATACAAGCGACTCCAATCAAGTTACTACAATAGAATTTGATAAAGAAAAAAAAAGGGGAAATTATCAGATAACAAATACTAAATTAGGAAATGTTATTAGCAGTGATGAATTTTCAACCACTACGGAGTATTCAGCTAAATCACCATATGAAAAAAAAGTAAGACCAATACGCAAAATGACACAGAATTGTGTAAATTATACTCCTAAATTTGAACAATATTTAGATACTTTTGTTAAAGAAGTAGATAAACGACCTCCTAAAAAACAATTTGATGAAAAAGAGTTCGAAAAAAGTGATAATGATATAGAAGTATTTCATTTAGTAGAAGTAGACAGAAGCAAGCTGTGTGTAACTGTATTTAGAGGAGGATCATGTTCTGAATCACTAGCAAAAATTGACAGAATTAAAGATAAATATAAAAAGACAGATCTGGAGGACTATGATTTCATAGGAACACTTGATGATATGGTTGAAATTGATAGAAAATTAGAAGGAGGAATACCTTCTAGATCTTTTTATTATGATTATGCTGGAAAGCTTAAAGCAGGACTTGGTTTTAGTAATATTAACCCAAATAGTATTATTGGATTAAGTCGTGATGATGCAAAAACTTCGCATGGTTTAAAGGAATTAAGAGTATATATGCTGCATAACAGCATAGATAAAATTTTAGAATTAGTTCCGACTCCAAATTCAGAAATAGCAATGTTAAGAACTGAATGGAATTTAGATGATATTAAGGAAGGTACTTTTGGTGGAAAAGCAAATCCAGATTATGTAACTCAAGGTAATGAATTAGAATTTGCTAAAAAGCTTGCTATCTCATATAAAGTACCAATTATAGAATTTGAAAAAATTACAAGTAGAGAAAAAAATAGAACAGAAAAAAGAAGAGAAAGACAAGAGGGAGATATAATAAAGCAAATATATAGTGTAATTGAAGGTTGCCCAACTGAAGAGAAGGATTTGGCAATGAGCAGAATTTCAAGAGATCAAAATACATTATTTAATGAGAAATTAATACCTGGCCAACAATAATTATAATAGAATTATTAATTAATGCTCTTATTGGAGGAGTAATACTATTTCTAATTAATCTTACAGGATTAATTGCTATCAATATTACATGGATAACAGCACTAATTGTTGGATTTTTAGGAATACCAGGGGTTATAATCGTAATATTAATGCACTTTTTTATGTAAAAATCGCGAAATCATAAGATTTCGCGATTTTCTATAATCACTAATTTTAAAAATAATTTACGCATTTGCTGCATTTAATTTTTTTGCTAAATTTGATTTTTTTCTTGCTGCAGTATTTTTAACAATAACACCTTTTGTGCAAGCTTGATCAATTTTTTTAGTAGCTTGTGAAAATAAAGCTGTAGCTTCTTCTATATTACCATTTTCTAATGCTTCTTCAAATCTTTTAATAGCTGATTTATATTCAGATTTAATCATACTATTTCTTAAAGTTTTCTTTTCTATAACTTTTACTCTTTTTTTAGCTGATTTAATGTTTGGCATTTTTGCACCTCCTTTTAGTACTCTCATTAATTAACACACAATATTCTATCACAAAAATGTTGATTTGGCAAGTACTATTTCAATTTTTCCTCTATTAATTTTGCAATTTCATTTGCTTTTTGTGAAATATAGTCTTGATTTTCTCCTTCTATCATAACTCTAACAAGAGGTTCAGTTCCAGAAGGTCTAATTAAAACTCTACCATTTCCAGCAAATTCTTTTTCTAATTCATCAATTGCATTTTTTATTTCTTCATCTTTTTCATAATCATATTTTTTTTCTGAATTTACTTTTGCATTTACAAGTATTTGTGGGTATTTTTTTACTAAATTACCTAATTCTGACGCTTTTTTGTTTTCTTCAAGAATTGTTTTAATAAGCATTAAAGAAGTTAAAATTCCATCTCCAGTAGGGTTATAATCTAATAAGATAACATGACCTGATTGTTCTCCTCCAAGATTAAATCCATTTTTTAGCATTTCTTCTAAAACATATCTGTCTCCGACTTTAGTTTGCAATAGCTCTAAGCCATTATCTCTAGCATACTTATTTAAACCTA
The DNA here is from genome assembly GCA_947306755.1 of uncultured Clostridia bacterium. GTDB lineage: Bacteria > Bacillota > Clostridia > TANB77 > CAG-508 > CAG-269. The sequence goes on from CAMZHI010000041.1 coordinate 14,344, forward strand.
GATTACTCATTACAGTTGCAACAATTGTATCTTTATTTAATTTTTGATGTTTTCTTAAATTGCTAGATATAATAGCAAGTAATTTGTCTCCATCAATTTCTTCACCATTTTCATCAATTGCTAAACATCTATCTCCATCGCCATCATAAGCAATTCCTAAACTTAGATGATTTTCTTTAACAAATTGTTTTAAATTATCTAAATGTGTAGAACCACAATTATCATTAATATTAATACCATTTGGGGTATTGTTAATTATTATATGATTTATACCTAATGCTGTAAAAACTTTTTCTGCTACTTTATATGTAGCACCATTTGCTGTATCAATTCCAACTATAAAATCTTTTTTATTATATTGTTCAATTATATCATCAAATATTTTTCTAAAAAAATAAACATACTCATCTTCTAATTCTAATGCATATTCAGAAACACCAATTTTATCATTTACAGCAGTAAGCTCATCTAGTTTACCAGAATCCATAATATCTTCAATTTCTTCCTCAAGGCTATCAGGTATTTTTGTACCCTTATTGCTGAAAAATTTAACTCCATTAAATTCAAAAGTATTATGTGATGCTGAAATAACAACACTTGCATCTGCTTTTAGTTTTTTTGTTAAATATGCAACAGCTGGGGTTGGCATAACACCTAATAATTTTACATTTGCACCATAGCTTAAAAAGCCTGAAACCATTGCACTTTCAATTAATGTACCCGAAATACGAGTATCTCTTCCAATTAATATCAATGGAGCATGATCTGTATGTTTTGATAAAACATATGCTCCAGCTTTTGCAACTTTATATACTAATTCTGGTGTAAGTTCAGTATTAGCTATTCTTCTAATTCCATCTGTACCAAAATATTTTCTCATATTGTATCTGTCCTTTCATTATTTATGATATTTTTATATTATTAAAATATAGCATATTTAGTGAATATACTATAAGGTTTAATTTCATTTTTGCTTTACGAAACATTCTTTATCATATCATATTTATTGAGATTAGTCAATAGATTAAAAAAGCTTAAATTCAATGCATTTGCCTAATTTGGCAACTGATACGATTAACTGTTATAATGTAGAAAAAATGTAGGGGCGATTTTAATCGCCCGACGAAGTGTAACGATTATATAAAAATAAATAATTTATTTTTGTTGAATTATGTTAGAAAGTATGATATATTAATAACAAATAAAGAGAAAGGAGATTATAGTATATAAAAATACTATAAATAAAGAGT
>CAMZHI010000042.1 GCA_947306755.1 uncultured Clostridia bacterium
TAGATTTTAACACAATAGTCTTTTTTATTGTGTCTACTAAACGGGGTGCATTTCACATTCCATACAGAAATGTACAGTCTTTTTATATAACTGTTTAAAAATGTAACAATTTCAAAAAATTAACTGCAATTTTTTTGATTTAATATATTGAAATATAAAATTATTAATGATAATATAGTATTTGAAGAAAGAATAGAAGAAAGGTTGAAAAAATTATGGAAGAAAATAATTGCCAATGTAATAAAAAAGATGAATTTATGGAAAATCTTTTGAAGGAATATAAATCTGAAAAAGATAATTTAATACAAATGCTTAATGAGGTACAAGAACATTATGGTTATGTTCCAAAAGAAGCTCAACAAGAGCTTTCAGAATATTTAGGTATTCCAATGGCAGAAATATATGGAGTAATTACATTTTATTCAAGATTTAGTTTAAAACCAAAGGGAAAATATAATATATCAGTATGTTTAGGAACAGCTTGTTTTGTCAAAGGTTCACAAAAAATATTAGATAGGTTAATTGATAGATTAAAAATAGGAGTTGGAGAAACAACTAAAGATGGTAAGTTTTCAATAGAAGAAACTAGATGCGTTGGAGCTTGTGGTTTAGCACCTGTTTTTACTGTAAATGGTGAAGTTTATGGGAAAGCTACTGTACAGAAGTTGGATCAAGTATTAGATGAGCTAATGAGTTGTCAATAGGGACGGTTCTTTTTGACAATACTACAAAATTACTCATATACGTTAGAAATTAATATATATTATTTATTACGTTACTCGGCTCAATACGGTCTCTAGAGAGAGTAACATTTAATAAACCGAGCCTCTCACTGCTCTTGCTTCGCAAGCCATCGCTTCCTCAGTTTATTAAAATGAACTCTCTCTGACACGACTTCCAATCACATTCGTCACTTCATAAATTATATATATTAATTTCTAACATAATAGATTTATGGAAATTAGTTTTTAGAAAGGAAATAGATAGCTATGAAATCATTGGAAGAAATACATAAAATTAGAGAAGAAAAGAAAAAAGAATTAGATTTAAGAATTAATACTTCAGCAGATACTAGAGAAAAACATATTTTGGTATGTCATGGTACAGGTTGTACATCATCTAAATCTCCTCAAATTTTAGAAAATTTTAATAGAATAATTAAAGAAAAAAATATTGAAAATGTACGTGTTATAAAAACAGGATGTTTTGGACTTTGTGCAAAAGGACCAATTGTAATTATTAGACCAGAAGATACTTTTTATGCAGGTGTTACACCAGAAGACTGTGAAGAAATTATTCAAACTCATATTGTAGAAGGAAACAAGGTAGAAAGACTTTTAGCAAAAGACATTGACGGAACAAAGGTTAATAGTCTTGATGAGCTTAATTTCTATAAAAAACAAAAAAGAATTGCTCTTAAAAACTGCGGAGTTATTAATCCTGAAGAAATAGATGAATATATAGCTTTTGATGGATATAAAGCATTAGAAAAAGTATTAAAAGAAATGAGTCAAGATGATGTAGTAAAAACAATATCTGATTCAGGCCTTCGTGGACGTGGTGGAGCAGGTTTCCCTACAGGTAAAAAATGGGAGCTTACAAAAGCTGTTGAAGGCAGTCAAAAATATGTGGTTTGTAATGCAGATGAAGGTGACCCAGGAGCATTTATGGATAGAAGTATTCTAGAAGGAGATCCACATGCAGTACTTGAGGCAATGGAAATTGCAGGATATACAATTGGAGCAAATAAAGGATTTATCTATGTTAGAGCTGAATATCCAATAGCTGTTAAGAGACTTAAAATTGCAATAGAGCAAGCAAGAGATTATGGAATACTTGGAGAAAATATATTTGGAACAGATTTTAGCTTTGATATAGAAATAAGACTTGGTGCAGGAGCTTTTGTATGTGGGGAAGAAACAGCACTTTTAGAGTCTATAGAAGGAAAACGTGGTCAACCTAGAGTAAAACCACCATATCCAGCAAATGCAGGTTTATGGGGTAAACCAACTCTAATAAATAATGTTGAAACATATGCTAATATTGCACAAATTATACTAAAAGGGGCAGAATGGTATTCTTCAATTGGAACTGAAACATCAAAAGGTACAAAGGTATTTGCTTTAGGTGGAAATGTTAATAATATAGGATTAGTTGAAGTCCCAATGGGAACAACACTTCGAGAAATAGTTTTTGATATTGGTGGTGGAATTCCAAATGGACGTGAATTTAAAGCAGCTCAAACAGGTGGACCATCAGGGGGATGTATACCTAAAGAAAATTTAGATGTACCAATAGATTATGAATCTTTGAAACAAATTGGTTCAATGATGGGGTCTGGTGGACTTATTGTTATGGATGATACAAAATGTATGGTAAGTTTAGCTAAGTTCTATCTTCAATTTACAGTTAGTGAAAGCTGTGGTAAATGTAATCCTTGTAGAATTGGAACAAAGAGAATGTTAGAAATTCTAGAAAAAATCACAGAAGGAAAAGGAGAAGAAAAAGATTTAGAAAAACTTGATAAATTAGCTAAAAATATAATTAGAGCAAGTGTATGTGGTTTAGGTCAAACAGCTCCAAACCCAGTTTTAAGTACAATGAAATATTTCATGGATGAATATAAAGAACATGTTTTAGATAAAAAATGTAAAACTAATGAATGTAAAAAACTTGCGAAGATCACAATTAATCCAGAATTGTGCAAAGGTTGTGGATTATGCCAAAGAAATTGTCCTGTTGGAGCAATTAAAGGCGAAGAAAGAGATGTTAGAGAAATTGATCAATCAATTTGTATAAAATGCGGGACATGTATAGCAAAATGTCCATTCCATGCAATTACATAGGCCGTTTGAAAAATAATAGTCATCTTGCGGTGTTAAAATTATATTTTAAAATGCTCATGTACCTTATGTACACTCCGCTTTTAAAATATAATTTTGCCTTGCAATATAACTATTCTTTTCCAAACTAATATGTAGAATGAATTGCATTTCAAACTTTTACAATTTTGACTTGCAATACTCGTTTTTGATTTGTTTAGAAGCAATTGAAAAAGTTGTCAAAAAGGTCCGTCCCAATTGACAGGAAGGATAGAATCATGAAATTTAATATAAAAGAAAAATTTTTAAGCTTTAAAGAATTGATAAAAAAATTATTTGAAAAGTTCCCATTAACATTAGCAGTAACATATACATTGACAATTATTTTAGGGATATTATTACATTCAGATTTAATGGATGAAGAATGGTTTGAAAAAATAATAAAGTTTGCATTTATATGGGTACCAGGTGCGTTTTTTGCAGAAAATGCCTTTGATAAGGGGAAAAAAAGAATATCAGTATATATTTTAACAGGATTGATATCATTTATATTTGTGCAGTTAATGTCTATATATGAAATTAATGAAACAATTATTAAATGGATAGGATGCTATTTGACTACAGCAATTTTAGGAACAATATTTATAATTATAAAAAAATTGAAAATAGATTTTTCGGAATATGTTCTTAAAATTGATATAAATATTATAAAAACATCCTTTGTTTATGGAATTATTGCAACAGGAGTAGCCTTAATATTTTCAGTTTTTTATTTTTTGATTTGGAAAGTATCATTTAAATACTTATTAAATTTAGAAATATTTATTTTTGGATTTTTCTATTGCTCAATGTTTATTAATGCTGTTACTAATACTGATGCTGAAGTTAACTCTTTCTTTGAAAAACTTGTAAAATATATACTTATGCCACTATTAATTATAACAATGTCAATTATATATTTATATATAATAAAAATATTTATATTAAGAGAAATCCCTAAAAATATTATTTTTAGAATTACTGCCTCATTATTTGTAGCAGGAGGATTAATTTGGACATGTATGAATTATTTTAAAGAAAAAGGAGCTTTATATAAAATTAGTACAAAATTACCTATTATATTTAGTCCATTTATACTTCTTCAAATATATACTTTAGGAATTAGAATTTCAAAAAATGGAATAACACCATTAAGATATGCTGGAATTGTATTTATTATATTTGAAGTTTGTTATATTTTATGCTATATAGTTAAAAATAATAGGATAAAATATTTAATACTATTTGCAGATGTTTTAATTATTATATCAGTTTTAATTCCGGGTATTAATGCTTTTGATGTATCAGACTATAGTCAAATAAAAAAACTTGAATTGTATAGTCAAAAGTCGGAATTAACAGATGAGGATAAAGAAAAAATAAGTGGAGCTTATTACTATTTACAATATACGAAAAAAGGAAAAAAATATATTAAAGATAATTTAGACAAAGAGCAAGTAAATATCATTAAAAATTTAAACACATCAAAAAACAATTCATACAGAAATGACTACGAATATATTAGTTTACAAAATAACAAGAAATTAAATGTGTTTGGATATAAAACAGCAACTAAAATAAGTGCATCAGAATATCCTGATGAAAAAATAAAGAAGGCTTTTTCACAGGTTAAATTATATGATGATGATAATAAAAATACCTTAAAGATAGATTTAACAGAAAAATTACAAGAGTATATTAATATATACAAAGAAAAAGATGAAGATGAATTAGAGAAATTTTTTAAGACCAATAATGAAATACAATTAAATGAAAACAAAAAAATAATAATTTCATATATATCTTTTCATATTGACCTAACAGAAGAAAAGATTTACTATTATAGAATCGAAGCATATTTACTAGAAAAATAATATGTTAAATAATAGAAAGGAGAAAATGGAGGCTTTTAAAGCCAACATTTAATGTGAGATGGAAGATAATTTAATTAATTTAACAATTGATAACCAAAATATACAAGTTCAAAAAGGAACTACTATTTTAGAAGCTGCAAGAAAAGCAGGAATTGATATTCCTACACTTTGTTTCTTAAAAGAAATAAACGAAGTTGGGGATTGCAGAATGTGTATTGTTGAAGTCGAGGGCAGACGTGGTTTTGCTACTTCATGTATTACTAAAGCAGAAGAAGGAATGGTAGTACATACAAATACACCAGCTGTTGTTGAAGCAAGAAGAGTAGTTTTAGATTTGATAGTTTCAAATCATAAAATAGATTGCTTAAAATGTATTAGAAATGGAAATTGTGAATTACAAGAATTGTGCAAAAGATTTAATATCCAAGATATAGAATTTGCAGGAGAAATGCAATCACACAAGATAGATGATTTATCACCATCGATTGTTAGAGATGCAGATAAATGTGTTTTATGTAGAAGATGTGTTTCAGCTTGTAAGAAGATTCAAAAAATAGGAGCAATTGAATGTATAAATAGAGGATTTGAATCTTGTATTTCTACTACAGGTGAAAACTCTTTAAATAATGTAAATTGTACATTTTGTGGACAATGTATTGAAGCTTGCCCAACAGGAGCATTACATGAAAAAGATACTACAGAAGAAGTTTGGAAAAAATTACAAGATCCAGAAACTACAGTTATAGTACAAACAGCTCCTGCTGTTAGAGTCGCTCTAGGTGAAGAATTTGGAATGGAAATAGGGACAAATGTAACTGGAAAAATGGTTACTGCCTTAAAAAGACTGGGATTTGATAGAGTATTTGATACAAACACAGGTGCAGATTTTACAATTATGGAAGAAGCAAATGAATTTATTGAAAGATTTACAGCAAATGAACATATTCCAATGATTACATCATGTAGCCCAGGATGGATAAAATTTATAGAAATGAATTATCCAGAATTATTACCACATTTATCTAGTTGTAAATCACCACATCAAATGTTTGGAGCACTTATTAAAACATATTATGCAAAAAAAGAGAACATAGATCCTAAAAAAATTTATGTGGTTTCTGTAATGCCATGTATTGCTAAAAAGTTTGAAAGACAACGTGAAGAAATGCAAAATGATGGCTTATATGATGTAGATAATGTAATTACAACTCGAGAACTTGCAAGAATGATAAAACAGGCAAACATTGAGTTTACTGCTTTAGAAGATTCAGAATTTGATTCACCTATGGGAGAAGCAACAGGTGCAGCTGCAATTTTCGGAACAACAGGTGGAGTTATGGAAGCGGCTCTAAGGACAGCTGGGGATACTTTAACAGGTGAAGATTTACCAAAAATTGATTTTGAACAAGTTAGAGGTGGAGATGGAATAAAAAGAGCAACAGTAAATATTGCAGGAAAAGATATTAAAGTAGTTGCTGCAAGTGGCTTAGCAAATGCTAGAGAAATACTAGAAGAAATAAAATCAGGCAAAGCAGATTATCAATTTGTAGAAATAATGGCATGTCCTGGAGGATGTGTAATGGGTGGAGGTCAGCCAATAAAATCTTCTAAAATACGTTCAGAAGTTGATGTAAGAGCATTACGTGCCAATGCATTATACTCAATAGATGAAAAATCTACAATTAGAAAATCACACGAAAACCCAGTTGTTAAAAAAATATACGAAGAATTTCTACAAAAACCAGGAAGCGAAATAGCAGAAAAATTATTGCATACAAGTTATACAAAGAGAGAAAAGTATAATATATAATTTTGCATTGAGGACAGTCCCATTTGACAAATGGGACAGGCTTCAATGAAAAAATGTCGAAAAAACTCGAACGATTATTAAATAAATTCAGAAAAAATTATTGCAAATTTTTGGATTTGTAGTATAATAATATTGATAATTGTAGGCATATTATCAATAGTCATAAAAAAAGCAGGCATCCTAACATGCCTGCTTTTTGACCTATTAATGAAATAATTTCACAATAAGGTCAATAACTCTCAGAATTTTGTAAACTTTATCTAAATAGCAAAAGGTATTATGTATTAGCTTACGAAATTTTAAAGAGCCTTTTCTCTTTTGTTCTTTTGTAGGCATATTATCACCTCCTTTCGAGGCATATAGCCATAAGCATAGTATAACATTTATAAAATGCGAAGTTTGTAATAATCTGTCGAAAGTATAAAAATAATTAAATTTACTATAAAATACTATGAAAATTGTGGACAAAATAAAGAAAATATTGTAAAATTAAAACATATTTTTTGATTGAAAAAGGAGCAAAAATGGAAAATAAGATAACAAAATTTTTAGCACATGAAAAAAGAGTTGCTGTAATGTGTTTAGATACTACAGCTTTAGTAGAAGAGATTAGAAAAATACATGATTTAACACCTACAACCACTGCAGTTTTAGGAAGAGTTGCAACAGTGTCAAGCATGATGGCACATTTGAATCTAAAAGAAACATCCGACAATTTAACAATTCAAATTAAAGGAAATGGTCCAATTGGAACTATAGTTTCAATTTGTGAGCTAGAAGATTTAAGAACAGCAACTATAAAAGTTTATGCAGATGAAAATAAATTAGAGTTGCCTCTAAAGGAAAATGGTAAAATTGATGTTGGTGGAGCTGTTGGAAATTATGGATTTTTAAATGTAATTAGACAAAATGACATAACAAATGCAAAATATAATGGAATTATTCCTCTTGTATCTGGAGAAATTGCAGAAGATTTTACAGAATTTTTTGCAAAATCAGAACAAAAGCCAACTGCACTTGCACTTGGTGTGCTTGTTGATAAAAATGGAGTAAAAAGAGCTGGTGGATATATAATAAATCCTTTGCCAGATGCAACAGAAGAAGATATAACAAAAATAGAACAAGCAATAGCTAATTCAAAGCCAATTTCAACTATGTTAGATGAAAATTTAAGTTTAGAAGAAATTGCAAAAATAGTTACAGGTGATGAAAATATTGAAGTATTAAAAGAGAATCTTCAAGTAAAATATAAATGTAATTGTTCAAAAGACAAATTTGAAAGAGGAATAAGGTCTCTTGGAAAAGATGAAATACAAACAATACTTGAAGAAGATGGAAAAATAGATACAGAATGTAATTTCTGCCATAAGAAATATCATTTTAGTAAAGAAGAATTAGAATTTTTAATTGGGGACTGTCCCATTTGCTAAATGGGATAGGTTTTAATGAAAAAAGGAGCGAAAAGTGGTAATAGATAAAATAGAAGAATTTTTTTTGAAAATTGTAGAAAAAATAGGATTAAAGAAATTAGCAGATTTATATAGAGCTCATAGAGAAGGAATGAGATATTTAGTATTTGGTGTACTATCAACTATAATAAATATTGTTGTATTTGCAATATGTGAAAGAATGTTACATTTATCAACTATAATAAGTAATGTAATTGCCTGGATTATAGCAGTTTTATTTGCTTATATTACAAATAAACTATATGTATTTGACTCTAAAACTACTAAGAAACAAGAATTAGCAAAGGAAATAATATCTTTCTTTAGTGCAAGGATATTCACTCTTGTAATAGAAACAATTTTTTTGAAGATTGTAATAGATAAACTTGGATTTAACGAAATTTTAATGAAAATTATTTCAAATGTTATAGTTATAGTTTTAAACTATGTATTTAGTAAAATATTTATTTTTAAAGAAGAAAAAAAAAGATCTATATAGTATTTTAGAGGAATTAATAAAAAATGGAAGTAATGACAAGCGTAATAGTTTTTTTGGTGTGGATATTAATAGAAATAATAGTAATTGGTAGTTTAGTAATAGTAATTTATTCTGAAATATCTTTTAAATTATTTGGAAAGAAAACAGTAGGATACGTAATTGGCTATACTAATAAGTCTAAAGGAAGATATGGTGCAGAATCTTATAATTATAGAATTGAGTATAATAAAAAAGATGAAACTATACATGCAACAAGTTTGCAAGGAATTATAGTGCCTTTTAATACTATTCCCCAAAAAAACCTGCATAATTATTTAAACATAAGATATATGGAGAAGAAACCTGAATTAGTATATGTTGATGGGAGTAATATACCATTGTTTTTAGAAATTATTGCATTAATATTTTTTATTGTATTTTTTTATATAGTACATACAGGAAAATTCTAATATATTTGGAGGAAATAAAATGTCAAATTGGTTTAATAAAACAGTAGAAGAAGTGGCTAAAGAATTAGCTACAGATATTGAAAATGGTCTAGTTCAAGAACAGGTTAATGAAAAATTAGAAAAGTTTGGACCAAATGAATTAAAACAAGAAAAGAAAAAATCATTATTTGTAAAATTTTTAGAACAATTTAAAGATTTTATGATTATTATTTTAATAATAGCAGCAATTGTATCTGGTGCAATATCTATTGCTCAAGGAGAAGCAATTACAGACTCTATAATAATTTTAGTAGTTGTTATTGCAAATGCAATAATAGGAGTAGCTCAAGAAGCAAGAGCTGAAAAGTCATTAGAAGCTTTGCAAAAACTTAGTGGACATGAAGCAAAAGTTCTAAGAAATGGAAATGTTTTAGTTGTTCCAGCATCAGATTTAGTACCTGGAGATATTGTAGTATTAGATACAGGAGATTATGTTCCTGCAGATTTAAGAATAATAGATGCTGTAAACTTAAAAGCCCAAGAAGCATCATTAACTGGAGAATCTGTACCAGTTGAAAAACAAGCTCAAAAGATAGATCAAGAAGAAGTTCCAATTGGAGATAGAGTTAATATGCTATTTTCTTCAAGTCTGATTACTTATGGTAGAGGAAAAGCAATAGTAGTCGAAACTGGGATGAATACAGAAGTTGGAAAAATAGCAGGAATGTTATCTTCAGGAAAAGAAAGAGAAACACCATTACAAGCCAAATTAAATAGTTTAGGAAAAACTTTAGGAATAGTATCTTTAATAATTTGTGCTGTCATATTTGCAGCAGGAATGCTTCAAGGAAGAGATGCAGTATCTATGTTTATGACAGCTGTAAGTTTAGCAGTTGCTGCAATTCCTGAAGGGTTAGCAGCAGTATCTACAATTGTACTAGCAATTGGTGTTCAAAAAATGGTTAAGAAAAATGCAATTGTTAAAAACTTGCCAGCTGTTGAAACATTAGGTTCTGCGACAGTTATATGTTCAGACAAAACAGGAACTTTAACTAAAAATCAAATGACAGTACAAAAAATGTTTGTTAATGACCATGTTTATGATATGGTAAATTTAGATGATATTGTTAAATACGAAAATGCAAACCAAGAAGTAAAACTACTAGTATATAATGGAATGTTATGTAATGATACTAAAGTTTCAGAAGATGGAACATTAACAGGAGACCCTACAGAAACAGCGTTAGTTGATATTGCCTTTAAACTTGGATTTACGAAAAATCTATATAATACAATGCCAAGAGTTGATGAAATACCATTTGATTCTGAAAGAAAACTGATGACTACAGTACATCAGGTAAATGGGAAATATTTAGTATTCACAAAAGGTGGAATAGATGAGCTTTTATCAATTTGTAATTCACATATAGAAGATGGAATAGAAAGTAATAATTTCAATGAATACAGATCTAGAATAAATGAAGTAAATGAAACAATGGCAAAAGATGCAATGAGAGTATTAGGATTTGCATATAAAGAGTTAGATTATAAACCAAATACTGAAGAATTAGAAAAAGATTTAACATTTGTCGGAATGTATGGAATGATAGACCCACCAAGAGAAGAAGCTAAAGTTGCTGTTGAAAAATGTAAAACAGCAGGAATAAAAACTGTTATGATAACAGGGGATCATAAAATTACTGCAACAGCAATTGCAAAACAGCTAGGAATATTAGAAAACGAAAGTGAAGCAATAACAGGAACAGAACTAGATAAAATATCTGATGAAGACTTAAAGAAAAACATTAGAAATTATTCAGTATATGCAAGAGTAGCTCCAGAGCATAAAGTTAGAATTGTAAATGCTTGGCAATCACAAGGCGAAATAGTTGCTATGACTGGTGATGGAGTAAATGATAGTCCTGCATTAAAACAAGCTGATATTGGATGTGCAATGGGAATAGTTGGAACAGATGTTGCAAAAGAAGCAGCAGATGTAATTTTAACAGATGATAATTTTGCAACTGTGGTAAGTGCAGTTGAAGAAGGAAGAAGAATTTATGACAACATATTAAAAGTAATTCAATTCTTGCTTTCATCAAATATAGGAGAAATTGTTGTTTTATTTCTCGCAACACTAGGAACATCACTTTTTGCAAAATGGTTTGGAATAACAGATATATCACATTTAGAAATACTAATGCCAGTTCATATTTTATGGATTAATTTAGTTACAGATTCTTTACCAGCACTTGCTTTAGCATTTGACCCTGCAAATAAAGACATAATGCAAAGAAAACCATTAAAAACAAAAGGTATTTTTACAAAATCAATGACATATAGAATAGTATATCAAGGAATAATGATAGGTCTTTTAACTTTATCAGCATTTATGATAGGTTTAGCGACAACAACTAAGCCAATTGCAGGTTTAACACTTGATCAATCTAAAATAGAAATAGGACAAACAATGGCATTTATGGTTTTAGCACTTTCTGAATTAACACATGTATTTAACATAAGAGATAATAAAAAATCAATATTTAGGACCAATATTTTTAATAATATGAAATTAATTGGAGCAATAATTCTTTCTGCATCTTTAATGCTAATAGTATTATTAGTTCCAGCATTAAGAACAATGTTTAGTATACCAATGCTTCCAGTTGATAATATTTTAGAAATAGTAGGCTTAGTATTTGCACCAATAGTAATTGTTGAGATATTTAAATTATTTAAAATAAATGGAGAATAATGTTGTCACTGGTACCGGAGATTTTTGACATAGTGTGAATGGCAATATTAGCGTAAAACACAATTAAATCAGTAGTTACATAATTTAATATATTTTATATAAAAAGAATTGACAAAAATAATAATATTATATAAAATCAAAAAAGAAAAATTTTTATTATTTTTATTTATAAATTTAAGGAGGAAAAAGATGAAAAAATTAAGAATAATTACAGTAGCTGTACTAGTTGCAATAATGCTTCTAGCAGTTACATTACCTACAAATGCAGCATTTGATGGAGTAACAGTAAAGGTTACATCTAATGTAGGAAATGGTACAGAAGTTAAGGCAGGAGATGAAATTGTATATAATGTAAAAATGAAAAATACTTCTACAAATGATTATGTAGCACCTACAATTTTAGTACTTGCACCAGATCAAACTAAAATAATTAATATTGAAGTTGATCAAGATAGTGAAGATGGTATGAAACAAGTGGAAGAAGATATGGCTGTATGTGCTGGATTATTATTACAATCAAATTCTGAAGCTAATTTTAAAGTAACTGTCAAAATTAATGAAGATGCAACAGGAGAAATTCAATTTGCAAATGCTACAGAAGATGATGAAGAACCATATGGGCTTACACTTGCAATTTTAGTAGCAAGTGATGTTACAGATGAAGAAATGGATAATTTTACAAATGTTATGGATAATCTTGATGAATATGACTCTTTAGAAGATGTTCAAAATAAATTAGGAAATAAATTCTATTTTGACATAGTTAAAGATAATCAATCAAATCCTATTAAAACTCAAGAAACAGAAGAGCCTGTTGAAGAAACAACAGAAGAACAAGTAGAAGAAGCTAAAGAAGAATCTGCACAAGAAGAAACTAAAACAGAAGAAAACAAAGAAGAATCTACAAAACCTTCAAAATTACCAAAGACAGGTATGGAATATAATGTATGTGCTTTAATAGCAGGAATAGTGATGTTAGCAGTAGGAATAAAATTGATTAAATAAATCATTCAAAAAGATAAAATAAATAAAAATAATAAATGAATAGTATAAAAATTGTAATATAAAACAAGTAAATAAAAACATTTACTTGTTTTATGTTATAGAAAGAAGTTTAACTTATGGCAAAAAGATATAGCAAAGAAAAAAACAAAAAAATTAAGATAGTAATAGGTATATGTTTTATTTCTATAAGTATTTGTATTATAGCACTATATATTTGGAAATACTATAATATTAAGAAAACTATAGATTATAATACTGAAGTTGAGATAGTTAGTGAAAACATTGTTGATGAAAACCCTACAATTATTGAAGAAAATATTGAAAATGAACAAATTGAAAATGAAAAAAAACAAGAAGAAATCAAAAAAATTGGGCAATATAATGTTATAGGAAAAATAATAATAGATAAAATAGAGCTAGAAGATGTTATTTTAGAAAAGACAACAGATACCTCTTTAAATTTAGGATTAACAAAATTTTGGGGACCAGGAATAAATAAGCCTGGTAATGTAAGTATAACAGGTCATAACTATAAAATAGAAAGATCTAAATTATTTAGCGAATTGGATAAGCTTCAAAAAGGTGACACATTTGAATTAGAAGATATGAATAAAAATCTAATAATATATAAAATATATAATAAATATACTGTGGATCCTGAAGATACTTCTTGTATAGACCAAAATAATGATGGAAGAAGAGAAGTAACATTAATAACGTGTACAAAAGGAGCTCAAAAAAGAATTATAATAAAAGCAAGAGAAAATTAAAAAAATTTGTCAAAAACTTATTGACAAATTTTTTTTATGATGTATAATACAAACATAAATTCTTAAAACACTTTTTCGGAGGAATAAAATATGATTACAAATTTACACATTAAAAATATTGGAATAATAGAAGATATTGAAATTAATTTCAACGAAGGTTTTAATGTATTAACTGGGGAAACAGGAGCTGGAAAAAGTTTAATAATTAATGCTTTAAATATAATTTCAGGTGGTAGATTTTCAAAAGATATGATTAGAAAAGGAGAAAATCAATCTTATGTAGAAATATGCCTTTTTGAACCTGAAAATGAAAATTCTATTGATGGCAATATTATTATTTCTAGAGAAATAAATTCAAATGGAAGAAATATGTGTAAAATAAATGGAAGAATGGCAACAGTAAATGAGCTAAAAGAATTTATGAGAAAAATAATAGAAATTCACGGTCAAAATGATAGTCAAAATTTATTAGATAGTAAAGAGCACTTAAATTATTTAGATGGTTTTATAGGATGTAAAATTAATGATTTAAAAGAAACATATTCAGAATTTTATACAAAATATTTAAATATAAAAAAAGAGCTAAAAGAAAACTATGGTGATGATAAAGAAAGACAAAGAAGGCTGGATTTACTTAAATATCAATATAATGAAATAGAAAAAGCAGAACTAAAAAATGAAGAAGACGAAGAATTAGAAACTAAACAAAAATTAATATTAAATTCAGAAAAAATTGCAAGTACATTAAATGATATTGATATATCAATAGGAGAAAATGCAATAGATATTATAAGTAATGCAATAAAACAAATAGAAAAAATTGAAAATATAGATTCAAAATATCAAGAATGTACAAATAGTTTAAAAAGTGTATATTATGAAATTCAAGAAATTTCTAGAGATATTTCAAACTATAAAGATGATGTATATTTTGATGAAAGCGAGCAAAAAGAAATAGAAAATAGATTAGATTTAATATATGATTTAAAAAGAAAATATGGAAATTCAATTCAAGAAATACTAAATTATCAAAATGAAGTCAAAGATGAAATATATAGAATAGAAAATATGGAGGAATACACAAATAAACTAAAACAAAAACAAATAACAGTTACAGACAAACTCAATGAAATAAGTCTAAAAATTCATAATTTAAGAGAAATAAAAGCTAAAGAATTATCAAATGAGATAAACAAAAATTTACAAGACTTAGAAATGAAAAATGCAAAAATAAATATTCATGTAGATTTATTAGACAATTTTTATGAAACAGGTAAAGATAATGTAGAATTCTATATTTCTACAAATATAGGAGAAGATGAAAAAGAATTAATAAGAATAGCTTCAGGTGGAGAAATGTCAAGAATAATGCTTGCAATAAAAACAGTGCTTGCAAATTCAGATAATATTCCAGTTTTAGTATTTGATGAAATAGATACCGGAATAAGTGGAAAAGCATCAAATAAAGTTGCAGAAAAGCTATCAAAAATTTCTAAAAACCATCAAGTAATCTGTATTTCACATTTACCATCAATTGCTGCTATTGCAGATTATAACTATTTTATAAATAAACAAATAGAAAATGAAAGAACAATAACAACAATTAAAAAATTAGAAGAAACAGAAATAATACATGAAATAGCAAGAATATCTTCTGGAGAAATAAATGAAGCTACTTTAAATTATGCTAGAGAATTAAGATGTAAAAAACTTGCCTGATTTCCCATACTACCTCTAATTTTAAAAGTTAATATCTAATTATACTTATTATTATTTGTCTAAGACAAAATAAGTTACAGTTCAGTATAGGAAACTTAAAGTCCGCGCAGGGCGATACTTTTTATTTTTAGGCGATGGTCTCGGGGGGACCGCTGAGGGCTGTTAAATGCGGTAGCATTGTTACAGCCCCAGTGGGAAGACCTGAGAAAAAAATAAAAAGTTTTGCCCGTTGCAGGACTTAAATAATTTAAATACTGAACTGTAACTAAAATAATATATAACTTATAAAATTGCTTGCATTTTACATAAAAATGTTGTATGATAATAATCAATATAATTTATAAAAGGTGGTAAAAATGCTAGAAAAAATTAACTC
>CAMZHI010000043.1 GCA_947306755.1 uncultured Clostridia bacterium
ATACCAAAGAAAATGATAAACATATTATTACAATTAAAAGTGAAGATGATAAAGTGTTACATTCAATAATTCAAATTAATTAACCATATATAAATTATAAAAATTATGAAATCAGATATATTTAATATTAAATATATCCGATTTCAAAAAATTATGGAAAGGGATGATATTTAATTTGAGAGTAAAAAATGAAGATAAAATAACAGAAATCTTAAAGAAAATAGCACCTGGAACACCAATTAGAAATGGGTTAGAAAACATTTTGAGAGCAAGAACAGGAGCATTAATCTATTTTACTGATAATGAAGAAAATATTAATAAATTTGTTGATGGTGGATTCACAATAAATGAAGATTTTACTCCATCAAAATTGTACGAACTTGCTAAAATGGATGGAGCAATTGTTCTTAGTGCAGATATGAGAAAAATTCTATATGCTAATGCAGAATTATTACCTGATAGTTCTATTGCAACAGTTGAAACAGGAACAAGACATAGAACTGCAGAAAGAACTGCAAGACAAACAGGAGAATTGGTTATAAGTATTTCACAAAGAAGAAATATTATAACGGTTTTTATAGATAATGAAAGATATGTTTTAGAAGATACATCTGTTGTTTTAAATAAAGCAAATCAAGCGATTCAAACTCTAGAAAAATATAAAAAGGTTTTTGATAGTAAATTAAATATTTTAAATGAATATGAATTTAATGATATAGTAACTTTAGAAAATGTAATTAGTGTTATTCAAAGAGCAGAGATGGTTATGCAAATTGTAAATGAAATAGAAAGGCAGATTGCAGAACTTGGAAATGATGGAAGACTTGTTGATATGCAGTTAGAACAATTAGTTGCAGGTTTAGAAAATGAGGAAGAGTTAATTATTAAAGATTATAAAATTCTAGAAGACAAAACAACTGAGCAATTAATAGAAGAAATAGTGAATTTAAATTATGAAGACTTATTAAAAGATCAAAATATTGCAAAAATACTTGGATACGATAGTTTTGCTGATTTTGATGAGGTGGGAGTATATCCTAGAGGATATAGAATACTTAGTAAAATACCTAGAATGCCGAATAATATTGTAGAAAACTTAGTACAAGGATTTGAATCATTTCAACATATTATAGATGCAAGTATAGAAGATTTGGACAATGTTGAAGGTATTGGAGAGGTTAGAGCAAGAAATATTAAAAATTCGTTAAGTCGAATGCAGGAACAATTTGTATTTGATAATATGATAAATTAGAAGTTAGAAGTAAGAAGTTGGATATGAGATATATCAATTTTTAATATGTTGAAAATACAATATAAAAAAATATATATTTATAAAAATAATGATTTTAGAAAGGAAGATTTAAAAATGAAGAATTTTTCAAAAGCTTTTTGGCTTATAGCATTAGGTTTAATTATAATAATATTAGGAGTACTTGGATTTGGATATTACAAGAAACTGACTTTAAATATACCTAATCCAACTGTTACAATGGAAATTGAAAATTACGGAACAGTAAAGTTAGAATTATATCCTGAATATGCACCAGAAGCTGTAAAAAACTTTATTACATTAGCCAATAATGGATATTATAATGGAACTATATTTCATAGAGTTGTAAAAGATTTTATGATACAAGGAGGAGATTCAAAAGGAGATGGAACAGGTTCTCCAACTTTTGCTGATTTATATAATTCAGATGATGAAAATGCAAAATATAAGTATTCAAATGGAAATGATGCAATATCAACATCAGAATATTGTATTAAAGGTGAAATTATTGCAAATGGATATAAAAATAATACATTGAATTTAACAGAAGGAACAATAGCTATGGCTAGAAATGATTATACTGTTTATTCACCAACTTTAGCAGAACCATCTTATAATTCAGCAGGTTCTCAATTCTTTATTATGACAACAAATAATTATACAAATTTAGATGGTTATTATGCAGGATTTGGAAAAGTAATAGAGGGGATGGATGTTGTTCATAATATAGAAAATGTTGAATGCAAATCAGCAACTGAAAGTGAAAATGCCGAAGGACAAAATACAAATAAAGAAATCTCTAAACCGGTAATTGATGTTAAGATTACATCTATCTCTGTAGATACTCATGGAGTGGAATATGGTAGACCAGTGCCTATAGAGCCATTTAATTTTTCTAATTGGTTTAATCAGCAATATATAGAATAGACAGAATAAAATTATAAGGTATTACAATTATTATTTTTACAAGTTTAAAAAAAGGTATTTACATTTTAATAATGTTTGTATAAAATAAATTCAAAAGCAGAAAAATGTACTTAAGAAGATGTAAGAAAGGAAGAAAAAAATGAAAATCTTAATGTTAACTTGGGAATATCCACCTAGAATTGTTGGGGGAATAGCTAGAGTTGTAAATGACCTATCAAAAAGACTTATTAAGGATGGACATGAAGTTACTGTTGTTACATATAGAGAAGGAAATACACCATATTACGAATTAGATAAAGGTGTTAAAGTATATAGAGTAGACAATTTTATGATTAATGCTAATAATTTTATAGATTGGGTTATGCAATTAAATTTCAATTTTATTGCAAAAGTTGGAGAAATTATAGCTCAAGAAGGAAAATTTGATGTTATTCATGCACATGATTGGCTTGTTGCATATGCTGCAAAAACATTAAAACAAGCATATAATATGCCAATAGTATCTACTATACATGCAACAGAAGCTGGAAGAAATAGTGGAATTAGAGAAGCTAACCAAAAATATATTAATGATACAGAATGGATGCTAACATATGAATCAACTGAAGTTATAGTTAATAGTAATTATATGAAAAATGAACTTCAAAGATTATTTGGTTTACCATTTGAAAAAATAAATGTAGTACCAAATGGTGTTAATATTACAAATTATTCAGGAATAGAAAGAGATTATAACTTTAGAAGAAAATATGCAATGGATAACGAAAAAATCATCCTATTTATGGGCAGACTTGTATATGAAAAAGGTGTTCAATATTTAATTGGAGCCATGCCAAAAATATTAGAACACTACCATGATGCAAAACTTGTTATAGCTGGTCAAGGTGGAATGATAAATGAACTTAAACAAGAAGTATATAATTTAGGACTTGGTAACAAAGTATGTTTTGCAGGTTATTTAAATGGTAAAGATGTAGGCAAAATGTATAAAGCTGCCGATATTTCTGTATTTCCAAGTACATATGAGCCATTTGGAATTGTTGCATTAGAAGCAATGCTTGCAGAAGTTCCTGTTGTAGTATCAGATATTGGAGGATTAAATGAAATAGTTAACCATAGAGAAACAGGAATGAAAACATATTGTGGAAATAGTAACTCAATAGCTGATTCAATAATTGAATTATTATTTGATCATCAATTAGCTTCAAATATGGTAAAAAAAGCTAAAATAAAAGTTAGAAACGAATATAATTGGAATAAAATTGCTCAAGATACTCATTTTATATATCAAAAAGCAATTTGTGAAACTGTTGCTGAAAAACAAAGAAAAGAACTTATACAAGAAAAAAATGCAAAACAAAAGAAAAAAGCAAGGGGAGAAATTACAAATCTTCTTACTTTCAGAAAAAATCAAGCTTATGCGTAATAAAAAGGAGAGATTAATAAATGCAAGTATATGATACAGTAAATAAATTAGCAGAAGAAATAAAAACATCAGAAGAATATGCTACATTTAAAACTGCTAAACAAGCTATTGACATTATGCCAGAGTTTAAGACTAAAATTGAAGAATTTAATAAATTAAGATATGAAGAACAATTAAATGCTATGCAGACTGGAAAAACAGATGAAACAAAAATGCATAACATTCAAAATATGTATAAAGAAATAATTGAAATACCTGAAATTAGAAAATATTTTGATGCAGAACTTAAATTTAATGTAATGCTTGCAGATGTAAATCGTATAATTTCAGAGGCAGTTAAAGATGTACTTAGTTAACCTAGATATTACAAATTCAATAAATTTAAAGATTTATGATTATTGAGGTATGAAGTTGGACCGATGAGGTCCAACCTCTGATTTCAGACCTCATTAAGAAGAAAAAGGTAATAACTGTGGAATATATTATTATAGTTTTAATTATGATTATTGTGCTTCCAATACTCGCAATTGTATTTGATTATAATTTAAAGAAATTAAAGCAATTTACTGAATTAGAAGAAAAAAAATATAATAAATTAATAGAAAAATATCCAAGCAACATTGATATTTGCAGACATATACTAAAAAAGTTAAATAATACAGATGTTAAAATAGAAGAAGACAAGAATCAAAAAACTTGCCTTTATATTTCTATAATAAATAAAATTATTATTGCAGATGTAAAAGAAAGCTATACAAGAGTACAAACAATTTGTCATGAATGCTTGCATTCAATACAAAGTAAGAAATTATTATTAATTAATTTTATATATTCAAACTTATATTTATTATATTTTTTTATTACAGCGATATTAGGTATATTAGGTAAGGTACCAAATAAACATGTTTTTTTTAGTTTGATGATTTTATTTAGCTATATTTTTTATTTTATAAGAAGCTATCTAGAAAATGATGCAATGATTAAAGCAGAATTTTTAGCAAAAGAATACATGGAAGAAATAAAAATTTCAACTAAAGATGAAATAACAGAAATAGTAAAAAGTTATAGTCAATTAAATAATTCAGGTATAAAAATGACAAACTATAAATTATTTGTTGAAACAATGCTTAAAACAATAATCATTTGTAGTATATTTATTATTAGATGAAGTACGAAGTTTTAGCTCACACTGTACACTTTTTACATCATATTAATAAAGCGAAAGGATTTGATTTTATAATGAACATATATCCAAATGCATATTTGAAAAGAGTAACGAACATTACACCTGAATTTTTAAATAATAATAACATTAAGGCTTTAATACTCGATGTTGATAATACACTAATAGACTACTATAAAAATTTGTCTATGGAAATAGTTAATTGGGCAAAAAATATACAAAATCAAGGAACAGTTTTATTTATTTTATCTAATACAAATAAAAAAGCCAAAGTTGAGACTGTTGCTAATAAACTTGGAATACCATATGAAATGTTTGCACACAAGCCATTTAAAAAAGGATTTATTAAAGTACAAAAAGAAATTGAAATAAATGCGGAAAACATTGGAGTTGTTGGGG
The DNA here is from genome assembly GCA_947306755.1 of uncultured Clostridia bacterium. GTDB lineage: Bacteria > Bacillota > Clostridia > TANB77 > CAG-508 > CAG-269. Next base: position 5,206 of record CAMZHI010000043.1, read on the forward strand.
ATCAGATTTTTACAGATGTAATTGGAGGAAATAGATGTAATATGTTTACAATTTTAGTTGATCCTGTAGGTAAAAAAGATTACTGGTATACAGCTTGGAAACGCCCAATAGAGAACATTATAAAAAAAAGAATAAAATATAGAAGTTAGAAGTGAGATGTGAGATGTGAGATGATATGTAATGAATGTCTCTCACTTCACACATCTCACCTCTCATATCTCATATCAAAATATAAGAGAGGAATAATATAAATTATGAAATATATTAATGATATTAATATAGGATACTACATTTTATTTGCCATTGTTCGGTTTATTTATTGGCGAATTTGTAAATTGGATGAATAAACGACTTTCTGAAGAAAAAAAAGTTTTTTCAAAAGATTTATTTGTTGAATACAAAAATGAATTTAAACCAAATTATATTCTTATGATTACTGTAAGTTTAATTTATATTGGACTTCTTTATAGATATGGATTACAAAATTCTTTTATTAAGAATTTAGATTTAATAAAATATCTAATTTTAATTCCTATGCTATTAAGTGTTGCCGTAATAGATTATAAATTACAAATTATACCTAATAGATTAAATTTAACAATGTTTGAGATTGGTCTCATTTTTGCATTTTTACACAGTTTTACAGATGTTGCAATTACAATAAATATGTTATTAGGAATGTTAGTTGGTGGAGGAATATTCTTATTAATAACATTGCTAGGAGGCTTAGTATATGGAAAAGAAGCAATGGGATTGGGTGATGTTAAATTAATGGGTGCGCTTGGTTTATATTTTGGACTGACAAATATTATTATTGTTTCTCTTTTATCATTCTTAATTGGGGCAGTACTAAGTATTTTATTATTAGTATTTAAGATTAAAAAAATGGATGAATATATTCCGTTTGGACCATTTATTGTTATTGGTGCATTTATAACAATTTTTGTTCCATATTCTATTATAGTAAATATTTTGCTAAATATTTTTACAGTGGGATTATACAGTAGAAACAGAAGTTAGATGTGAAAAGTGAGAGGTGAGAAATTATGAACGATAGATTACAAGCTGTTAGAAATAAAATGGTGGGTTTAAATCTTCAAGGAATAATAATAGCAAATCCTATAAATATAAAATATCTAACAAAAATTGAAGCAGAGGGAGTTTTATTAATTACTAGAAAAGAAAATATTTTTATTACCGATGGTAGGTATATGGAAGATGTATCAAATATAATTACTCCATTTGATGAAATTGTTGTTGATGATCAAAAAAATATTTCAAAAGAAGACTATGAAAATTTCTTTTTGTTTTGTGAAAATGTTGGGTTTGAGGAGAAATATTTAACTTATAGTAAATATAAAGAATATATTAGAAAGTATAAAATTAATAATTTTGTAGAAGCTGATGAAATTATTGATTCCTTAAGAGTTATCAAAGATGAAGATGAGATATCAAGTATAAAAAAGGCATGTAAAATTACAGATAATTGTTTTGAAATGCTATTGAATTATATAAAACCAGGCCTTACAGAAAAGCAAATTGCTCGAAAAATCCATGAATATTATCTTGACAATTCTGAACGGAGAATCATTTAATACAATAGTTGCATCACGGAGAAAATTCATCAAAGCCACATGCTGTACCAACTGATAGAATTATACAAGAAAAAGATATTATTACAATTGATATGGGATGTAAAATTAATGGATATTGTTCTGATATGACAAGAACAATATTTGTTGGAGCAATATCTAGAGAGCAACAACAAATATATGATTTAGTATTAAACAATCAAAAAAAAGTTTTAGATGAAATATATGATGGAGCAAATATAAAAACTATAGTAAAAAGTGTTGAAAGTGATTTTAATTTATATAATCAATCTTTAGTACATGCATTGGGACATGGAGTTGGTTTAGATATTCATGAATTACCTTCTTTATCTATTAAAAATGATAGTGTTTTAAAAGAAAATATGGTAATTACTGATGAACCAGGAATATATATTCCAGGTAATTTTGGTATTAGAATAGAAGATACAGTTTTAGTAACTAAAAAAGAGTCAATTACCTTGACAGAATCTACAAAAGATTGTATAATATTGTAAAGTTTATAATTGAAATGAAGAAATGAAAGGGGATAAATTATGGCAGCAGTATATTCAGCAGGAGATTTTAGAAATGGAACAACATTTGAAATGGAAGGAAATGTATTTAGAGTAGTAGAATTTCAACATGTTAAGCCAGGAAAGGGGTCTGCATTTGTTAGAACAAAACTTAAAAATGTTATAACAGGAGCAGTTTTAGAAAAGACTTTTAACCCATCAGATAAATTTCCAGCAGCAGAAATAGAAAAAAAAGAAATGCAATATTTATATAATGATGGTGATTTATATTATTTTATGGATAATGATACATATGATCAAATCCCATTAAATAAAGAACAATTGGGAGATTGTTTAAAATATTTAAAAGAAAATATGTTAGTAAAAATATTATCATATAAAGGTAGTGTTTTTGCTGTTGAACCACCTATATTTGTTGAATTAGAAGTAACCTATACAGAGCCAGGATTTGCAGGAAATACAACAACTACATCAGGAAAACCAGCCACTTTAGAAACTGGCTTAGAACTACAAGTTCCAATGTTTATAAATATTGGTGATATTTTAAGAATAGATACTCGTACATGTGAGTATATGGAAAGGATATAAGCAAATTTAATGTTAGATGACTTAAAAAAGGAATTATTAAGCTTTATAAAAGATATTAATAATAATATTAAAGATGAAGAAGATCTTCTTTATATAACAAAAAGATTAGATCAACTTGTTGATGGAATACTAAAACAAACTGAAAAAATCTTGGATTATAAGGAAAAAGAACTATCATCTATAATAAATATACAGGAAATACAAAATTTCAAATTACAGGAATTACAAAATAGAATTGACAATATTTGTGAAGATATTTATGAAGATGATATTGAAGATGAATTCCAAATATCTTGTCCATATTGTGGATCAGAGTTTAATGCATATGTTGATGATGAGGTCCTAGAAATAAGCTGTCCAGAATGTTCGAATCGTATTGAACTAGATTGGAGTGGAAATATAGAAGATGAACAATCTAACAATTCTGGATGTTCGGGAAGTTGTTCACAATGTGGAGAATGTGAATCGTAATTATAATTGCAAAAATCAACTAAAAAAGTAGCAAAACTTATTGCTATTTTTTTTTATTTATTATAAAATATTTAGAGCAAAAGAAGGTGATAATAATTGAATATTAGTAAAGATGGAAAAACACTATTTTTTTCGGACGATGAAATAGAAAAAAGTATAAATGGTGAAAAAAAGGTCTATGTAACTAAAAGAATTAACGGACAAGAAACACATAATAAAATAGAAAAAAAACAAAAGAAATTTGATTTTAATAATGAAATAGTAATAGGGGTTAATTCTAATAAAAAGCATATTAAAAATAATAATATACCAAATAATAATACAAAAGCTATTAAAAAAAATATGAATTTGAATAAATCAAATAATAATTCAAATAAAAATCATAAAAAGAACAAAAGAAAAAAAACATCTACGAAAATCATTAAATTATTTAGTATATTATTAATAATTGGAATTATTATTATTTTTGCATTTACAGCACCAATTTTTAATATTAAAAACATAGAAGTTAGGGGAAATAATCAAATTCCAATAGATACAATAATTAGTATTTCAAAAATAAAAAAAGGAGATAATATCTTTAAAATTAACAATTCTGTAATTCAAAATATAAAAGAACATCAATATGTTGAAGAAGCATTAATAAAAAGAAAATTACCAGGAACTATTCAAATTGTCATAAAAGAGAGGAGTGTAAAATATCAGATTAAACTTATAAATAGCTATGCTTATATCGATAAAAATGGTTATATTTTAGAGACTTCTAGTGTTAAAGCTGAAGTTCCTATTATTGTTGGATTTAATATTACAGAAAATGAATTATTAAATAAAAAAAGATTAGAAATTATTGATTTAGAAAAACTTAATAAGATTTTAAAAATTATAGATTCATCTAAAGCTACCGAAATTGATAAATTAATTACAGAAATTAATATTGAAAATGAGAATAATTATTGTATTTATTTAGAAAGTCAAAATAAGAAAGTATATATTGGTAATACAAATGATTTAACAAAAAAAATGTTATTTTTAAAAAAGATTATTGATGAAGAAAAGGATAATACTGGAACGGTTTATGTGGATGGAGATATAAGTAATGGTTTTAAACCATATTTTCGCCCAGAATAATCCAGTTTGAAAAATAATTGGCAAATTTCGTTGTTAAACTGCACTCGAAAATCCTGCGACGTACACAAAGTACGCCTCGGATTCTTCTCGTTTGTTTGCCTAGAAATTTATCCAATTCTTTTTCAAACTTAATTTGTTCAATAAAAATAGATTTCACACTTCCAACATCCCACTTCTCACATCAAATAATATTTAATATAGAAGAAAGGAAACTCAAATAATGAATAAAAAGAGAGAAATAATTATACTTACAATTATGTGCTTTGTTTTGTCAATTGCTATAGCAGTACAGTTTAGAACAGTGCATTATAATGGAACAACCATAGGTTCATCTCAATCAGAAAGCAATTTAAAAGCTCAAGTTTTAAAAATGAAAGAAAAATACGAAGACGAATATAAGTTATTAGAAGAATTAACAAAAGAGTTGGAAAATGTTCGACAAAATGTTGCAGGTAGGAATGGTGAATTAAAAGAATTAGAAGATAAAATAAAAAAGGACAATTTGCTTTTAGGCAATACAAATGTAAAAGGACAAGGGGTTACAATTACACTTAATGATGGGAAACCCGATTTAAATTTATTTTTAGAAGATAAGGATGTACTTATTCATGATTTCAATGTATTACTTGTTGTAAATGAACTTAGAAATGCTGGAGCAGAGGCAATTTCTATAAATGATGAGAGAGTAGTAAATAAAACTGCTATTTCCTGTGATGGAAATGTTATTGTTGTTAATGGGGAAAAAATAGGAACTCCTATTATAGTTTCAGCTATAGGGTCTTCAGCAAGGCTCACTGCTTTAGATAGACCTGGTGGAACATTAGAAAATATATTTAGAATATCAGGTAAAATAGCAGAACTTAAAAAATCAAATAATGTGGAAATACCAAAGTATACAGGGGTATATAGCTATAAATATGCAAAAACCATTGAATAATCAAATGAAAAAATTTATCTTGCGTTGATGATTATTTATGAAAGGAGAAAAATTTAAAGTGAAAAAAGGAAAAAATGTAATGGTAGTAACAATATCTATAGTTTGTTTTTTGCTTATGATGATTGTTTTTATGCAATTTAAAGTCGCAAAGCAAACTCAAGAAACTGACATAGATACTATGCAGGAAACAGAACTTAGACAGCAACTTGCAAATTGGAAAACCAAATATGAAGAAACAAAAGAAAAGACACAAGAAATTTCTAATACATTAGAAACATATAAAAAAGAAACATCTTCAGATGCAAAAACAAAAGAAACCTTAGAAACAGAACTTAAAACGTTAGAACAAGCATTAGGAAAAACAGATGTTGAAGGAGAAGGATTAATAATTTCATTAAGAGAAAAAAAAGAAAGTGAATTAGAGGAAAATGAATATACAACACAAATATATGCAAATGATTTAATTAATATTGTAAATACTTTAAAAGATGCAGGGGCAGAAGCTATATCCATAAATGATGAAAGAATAATCTCCACAACAGATATTGTCATGGTTGGTGATGTAGATGAAGAATTTAATACATTAACTATAAAAATAAATAGTAAATTTATTAGAACTAATGAATATGAAATAAAGGCTATAGGAAATAGTTCTTATTTAGAAAACAGCGTTTTTGGAAAAGGTGGATACATTACACAAATTGATGGAATTGTGGCAACTGCTAAAAAATCAAATAAAGTTCGAATAAATAAGTATAATGGAGAAATAGAAACTAAATATATAGAGGAGGTAAATTAAAATGATTTTTATAGCAATTACAATAGGTTGTATTTTAGGAGCTTTAGTAGGAATTAATATTCCTACAATCTCTTATACATATTCTAGTTATTTAGCAATAGCAATAATTGCTGCACTAGATTCAGTATTTGGTGGTATTTCAGGTACTTTAAAAGGCGAATTTGATTTTAAAGTCTTTATTTCTGGTTTTTTCTGCAATAGTATACTTTCTATATTATTAACATATCTAGGCAATAAATTAAATGTTGATATTTACTTAGCAGCAATTGTAGTTTTTGTTGGAAGAATGTTTTTAAATTTAACAATTATAAGAAAGTATTATATTGAGAAATGGTCAAAAAAATGGGAAGAAAGAAAAATTAAAAAGTAATTATGATTTTGATTGTGTCAAAATTTAATTTTATAAACCAAATTTACAAAAATGTAAGGGCGATTTTAATCGCCCATTTATAATTTTATGCAAATTATTATGAGTAAAAAAAATAGAAAGTGAAATTTTTGCAAGTGTTTATTTATCAAAAATCACCAGAAACGATTTACATAAAATTGTAAAATAATGGAAGAAAATATTACAAAAATATTACAAAAATATTACAAAATTATAACAAATTCTATTGACATTTGAAAAAAAATGTAATATATATATAAACATGTAAAAATAATAAATATATGGAGGAATTATCTTGGCAATAGGTGATATTATTGTGGGGATAGACATTGGAACAACCAAGGTTTGTTTAGGTGCTGGCGAAGTAAACAATTTTGGTCAAATTGAAACTATATGTTGTACCTCACATAAATGTAATGGATTAAAAAAAGGCAAGATAGTTAATGAAGATGAAATAAGTTTAAGTATTTCAAAAACTATCAAGCAAGCAGAAGAAGAAACTGAATTAAAAATAAACTCGGCTTATGTAACTATTCCAGGTAAATATATAACAATAGTTCAAAATAGTATATTAAAGGAAGTCAAAGATAAATTTGTCGGAATAACTCAAAAAGATATACAAAATGCAATTATGCAAGTTAAAGATATTGAGATACCTGACAATCAAGTTTTAATAGATGTTGATGTTAATCAAATTATATTAGATAATGGAAAGGTTGTATCAGATCCTGTTGGTAATCTTGCATCTTCTTTTACGGTTAATGCACAAGTTATTTTAGCAGAAAAAGAATACATACGTAAATTATCAAATATCTTTAAAAAGGCTGGAGTTGAAATAGATGGAATAATTCCAGTAACCTTAGCAGAAAGAAATTTAGTTCTTGATAAAAATGAATTATATGATAATGTTATGTTATTAGATATAGGAGCAGAAAATACAGATATTGGTATATTTGAAGGTAATGTTTTCAAATATACAAATACTATTCCACTTGGACGGAGATAATATTACAAGAGATATAGCTCTTGTATTAAATATCTCAGAAGAAGAAGCAGAAAAACTTAAACGTCAATATGGTCTAGCTCTAAAATCTTTTATAGATAATGACAATGAAATTGTATTAAATACTTGTAAAGATGATAGTAAAAACAAAATAATAAAAAGTTCAGAACTAATTGAGATTATGGAAGCTAGAATAGAAGAGATTTTTTCTATTATAAATAAAGACATTACTAATCAAGGATTAAAGTCCAAAATCAACAATGTTATACTTACAGGGCAAGGTATAATAAACATAAATAAAAGTGATGTAGCAGGTAAAATTGTACTTAATATCCCTGTAAAGATTTCTACGGGTAGAGCTGTTAGTACTGTAAAGCCAGAATATAGAACCTGTTATGCATTGATTAGATATATAGCTCAAAGACCATTTGCAAAATCTGTATCTAGCAAAATTGATACAAATTCTAAGGAAAGTTTCTTTAAAGAGTTACTTTCAAGAGTAAAAGAGTTTTTTTATTCATAGAAGATAGAAGTGAGAGGTGAGAAGTGAGAAATTCCACATCACACATCAAAGTTATTAAAAGGGAAATAATGTATTTATTCTGAATAGTAGAGAAGGAAGAATAATTAATAAAAGAAAAGGAGTTAAAAATTATGATGGAATATGAAGATAACAGTAATTTAACAATGATGGATGGAAATGCTACAATAAAGGTAATAGGAGTAGGTGGAGCTGGAAATAATGCTGTAAATAGAATGTTGGATTTAGGAATTAAATCAGTTGAATTTATTGCAGTAAATACTGATAGACAAGCATTAGCAAAATCAAAAGCATCTACAAAAATTCAAATAGGTGAAAAAATAACTAGAGGATTAGGTGCTGGAGCAAATCCTGATATCGGAGCACAATCAGCTGAAGAAAGCAAAACAGAATTATCTGAAGTTCTAAGAGGAGCAGATATGGTATTTGTTACTTGTGGAATGGGTGGAGGAACTGGAACAGGTGCTGCACCAATTGTTGCAGGTTTAGCTAAAGAAATGGGAATATTAACAATAGGCGTTGTTACAAAACCATTTACATTTGAAGGTAAAAAACGTTTAGCTCAAGCTGAACGAGGAATAGAAGCTTTAAAATCAAAAGTTGATACATTAATAGTTATACCTAATGATAAATTATTACAAATAATTGATAGAAAAACATCAATGGCAGAAGCATTTTTAATGGCTGATGATGTGCTAAGACAAGGTGTGCAAGGTATTTCTGATTTAATCACTGTTACAGGAACTGTTAACCTAGATTTTGCAGATGTAAAAACAATAATGCTAAATACTGGTATGGCACACATGGGTACAGGTCATGCATCTGGAGAAAACAAAGCTGAGGATGCTGCAAAAGAAGCTATACAAAGTCCTTTACTTGAAACATCTATAGAAGGTGCAAGAGGGGTAATTATAAATATTACAGGTGGAGAAGATTTAGGATTACAAGAAGTAAATACAGCGGCTGAATTAATTCAACGTAGTGTAGACCCTGAAGCTAATATCATCTTTGGTACTGTAATTGATCCAAATATGTCTGATGAAATTAAAATTACTGTAATAGCAACAGGTTTTGAAGATCAAGACCAAATAAAAACATCTGGATTTGACAAAATTGGTGGAATAGGTATTAATTCTACTTCAAAACCATGGGAGAAGAAAACAAGCTCAATTCCATCAAATCAAGATTTAAATTCATCATCAAATGATCTTGACATACCTTCATTTTTAAGAAAAAACAAAGCAAAAAATATATAAAAAAAGACCAGAAGGTCTTTTTTTATTGGTAAATTGGGACCGGGTCCTTTTTGCACATTATTATGATTCAATAATAATAGTAACTGGTCCATCATTTAAAAGATTAACTTTCATATCAGCACCAAAAATCCCAGTTTCAACAATTGGAATTTGTTTTTTACATTCATTAACAAAGTATTCATATA
>CAMZHI010000044.1 GCA_947306755.1 uncultured Clostridia bacterium
CCCCTTTCGAAGTTACAAACACTTTATCTGCTGTTTTTACATAAATAACTGGCATGGTTTCATTTGTAATAGATAAATTTTCTAATACAATTTGAACTTTATCTGTGTCACTTGCTTCTACATAAATTGTAGCATTATTTGCTGTTCCTGAAATAAGGTATATTCCTTCTGATGTTATATTAATTTTTTCTCCTTCAGATACTGTATATTTTGTTGCATTTGAAGTATTTACATTTTGTTCTAAATCTTTAGTTGTGAATAGCTCACTGTTTTTATAAATCTTTGATACTGTTGTTATTGTATTATTATTCTTTAATACACTTAATACAACTAATATTGCAATTAATAAAATTACTCCTATTATTAAATAAACTTTTTTCATATTTTCATCATTCCTTCCTCGTTTTTTTATATATATAATATAAAAAACAAACATTGAAATAATATTGAAAAATATTTATTTATATTTTCTTTCATTTGAATAAAAATTCCCACAATAATTATATTCGACTTAATTTAATTTTTTCATAATAATGTCCTTTTTTTATCGTTCTAGTGCTCTCTCCTTATTATATCTTTTGCAAAATTTGTTAAATTTTTCTAATCGTCCTACTCTCATTTTTTTTGATTTTGTATTTTCTCTATATAGGTAATCTGTGTCTATTAAAACCCATTCTCCTTTGTGCCTAATCCTTTTGGGCGAACCAATTAAGCCTAATATTTCAGGATCAGGATTATATGGTTCCTGAATATTATCAGTTAGTAAAATACCTAAATTACTATAACTTGGATCTGTCCATATTATTCCTTCATCTCTAAATTCTTTCCAAAATTGATATAGTTCTTCATCATCCTCATCATCTTTTTCAATTAATTCAACTCTATTGGTTATTTCAATGAATAATTCAAAACCAAATCCATTCATTTTTTTTCTTACTAATGGTTGTAATATCTTATCACTATTAGGAATTTCTATGTTTTTTCTTTCTTTCCCAACTTTAAAAATTCTATCTCCTAATCTATAAACAAAACTATAACCGCCACTTCCAGAAAAATCTATATCAGTCCATTTTCTCTTTTGTTCTTCTAGTAATTCTTCTATCATCATTAATATTGGAACACTCATACTTCTTAATTCTTCATTTGCTATAGGGCTATTATCGAAATAATACTTCAAACGTTGATCAAAATAGACTAAACAATCTTTCAACATTTTAATAACCTTTTCTTCTTTATTATCTTCATTATTAAAAATTTCATTTCTTCTTTCAATAAAGTCAAAATTAAATTCTTCCATTATTTCTCCTTATGTAATACCTTTTTTATCTTTTAAATAATGCTTTTAATATTTCATTTGCAACTTTTCTTCCAGCAGAATTTAATGCTGCATTAGTTGTTCTTTCCATTTGTTTTCCAACTTTAAATTGCCATGAATTTTTTCTTGCTTTTTCTGCTTCTTTTTCAAGTTCTTTTCTTTGTTTTTCCTCTTCTTTTGCTAGTCTTTCTTCTTCTTTTCTTTGCTTTTCAGCTTCTCTTTCAGCCTCCTTCTCTGCCTTTATTCTTTCTTTTTCTTCTGCTTCACGAAGTTTTTGTTCTTCTTTTTCTTTAAATGCTTGTTCTTCAGCTTGTCTTTTTCCTTCAATTTCTTCGCTTAAAATCTCAAATGCAGAAACTCTATCTATAACAGTATCATATTTGCCATTAAACTCACTTTTTGCTATTACCATTAATCTAATTGAATCATCTATTGCTCCCATCATGCTTTGAGGTGGAAGTATTGTTGCTTTTTCTACAATATTTGGCTCACCACTTTCATTCATAAAAGAGATTAATGCTTCTCCTGTTCCTAATGACATTATTGCTTCTTCTGTATTGAATTCAGGATTGGCTCTGAACGAATCAGCAACAGCTTTTATAACTTTTTGTTCTGCTGGTGTATAAGCTCTTAATGTATGTTGAACTTTATTTCCAAGTTGTGCTAAAATATCATCTGGTATATCTTTTGGAGATTGAGATATAAAATATAATCCAATTCCTTTTGAACGAATCAGTTTAACAATTTGTACAACTTGTGTTAACATATATTGTGGTAATTCATCAAATAATAAGTGGGCCTCATCAAAGAAAAATACTAATTTAGGTTTCTCTAAATCTCCTACTTCTGGCATATTAGCATTTAAAGTATTTAATAGCCATAATAGAAAACATGCATATAATGTAGGTTGTTTATATAGTTCAACACTATGCAAAATATTAATATTGCCAAATCCATTACTGTTCACTTTTAGTAAATCATTTATATCTATTGCAGGCTCTCCAAAGAAATAATTTCCACCTTGTTCTTCTAACATTAGTAAACTTCTTTGTATTGTTCCAACACTTTGTGAAGCAATATTTCCATAGCTTATAGTATATTCTTTGCTGTTTTCTGCAACATATTGAAGTAATAGTCTTAAATCTTTTAAATCTATAAGTTCATATCCATTTTCTCTTGCAATTTTAAATACAATCGCAAGTACTCCTTCTTGTGTTTCATTTAAACCAAGCATTCTTGATAAAATTGTTGGTCCTACACTTTGTAAAGTTGTTCTTATTGGATGTCCTGATTTTGCAAATACATCCCAAAATACTGTTGGAAAACCTTTATACTGAAAATCCTGTAATCCTATCCCATCTAACCTTTCTTTTATTTTTTCATTTTCTTCTCCAGGCATACATGTACCTGCTAAATCTCCTTTAATATCTGCTAGAAATACCGGCACTCCCATGTTTGAAAAACTTTCTGCCATAACTTTAAGTGTTATTGTTTTTCCACTTCCTGAGGCTCCTGTAATTAATCCATGCCTATTTGCTTTATTAGGAACTATAAACAATTCTTTTTCTTTATTTTTTCCTATAAGAATCTTATTATCTATATACATGTACATCTCCTCCTTTTACCAGCATTCTATCATATTTATTTGTGTTAATCAATATTTTAACCTAGATTTGGACTAACCTGTTCAATAGTATTCTCATAAAACAAACTTGAAATGTTAGATGGCATAGCCAATTTGCAATTCCATTTCTTGGCTTCTTCAACTTTATCTTTTAATTTTGCACGAATTTCTAAAGGTATCGTAATATCTTCATCTGCTTTTATTTCAACTGAGCATTCTCTATTATTGTTATGTTCTTTATTATTGTCATACAAACTAAATACCACACCATTATTATCAAACCAAAATTCATATACATACATAAATGATCCATCATTATATGACTTTATTTTCTCAAACTCACAAGTCGACACCCCCTCAATATCACTAAAACATATTGATTTATAAACAGTTCCAGTCTTTGGACCATTTCCCCTATTATGAAAATTTACATAAGTAGGTCCTTTTAAAAATTTGGAAAAAGCTGAATTATCTTTATCTACTGGATCTATATTTTTATAATCTGTATTAGTAAACATGCTCTTAATAAAATTCTCTTCTATTCTAGATCTTTCTCTATGAATACCTTTTGGTGAAAATCCCACTTCGTATATGTGTGATGCATTTTTTCCTTTAGATTTATCATCTTTTGTCAATGTTTTATTTGACATACTAATCAAATCTATCTTATTATCTAAAATTACATATTCTTCTGCATGTGTGTTTTCTTGTGAACTATTTTTCTCAGTTTTTGTTATTGTTAATTCAAACCTAAAATCATCCTGATAATAACACTTAATATTAGCATTAATCTCTATTATATCACCTTTATGATAAGGTGATGTATCACTTTCTTCTCCTATGTATTTATATTTATATGTCTCTTCACCTTCTATATATCCCTTTGAATTGTTTTGTTCTGATTCTTGATTTTCTTTAATAGTTTTTGTTGAAGTTATATGCTGTCCAATACTATATAAGCAATCCATTAAGTCTTTTTCTCCCTTTACTATTTCTTTTACAACTGTAGGCTTTCCACCAAAAGGAGAGATTTTGTATTCTTTTAAAACATCATCAAGTATTCTAACTTGATGTTCATATTTCATCAATAAAGTTTCATCTACTATTTTTGTACTTTCTTTAATTTCTGAATTTTTTTCCATTATTATTACCACCTTTCTCTTTTATTTAGTTTTTTAATACATAGAATATTATGTATTAAGTAAGATTGCATTTTTTTTAATTTCAAAACCACTTCTTTTTGCAATTTCAATTTTATCTCTTATTTTCTTTTCAATACTTTGAGGTATTCTTTTAATATTTAGATTTGTTTGATAATTAAGAACTGAATTATTACTAGAACCATCTATTTTAAATTCTATATAGTTTCCCAAAAATTCAACTTTATACTGATAAGCTATTTTTGCTTCAATTTTCTCAGGAAGTTTATCAATATTAAGCAAACCTCCTAATTCCAGTATTTCAGTTTCAAAAATAGTTATTCCTTCTGTAATACTGTCTATTCTTTTAGATGTATATAAATTTCCGAATTTAGAGCCATTTATTATTTGTGCAAAACCACCCATATCTTCATCATGATAGGTTACTATATCAATTATAAATTTTCTTTCTGGAAATGATAAAGCTCTCTTTATATAATTAGGATATTTTTTCATTTTATATATTTGCATCATTCTTAAATAGTTAGATTCTTTATTGACTAGGCTCTGTTTGTAATACATATCAACAAGCTCTACACCCCCTGTTGATACAACATATTCTTTTATTCTAATTGTTTCTTTTAAATCTATTTTCTTACTAAACAGATCCCAGTTTTTGGCAGAGCTTTCTTCGTTTTCATATATTTTTAATTCTACTAAATTACTTTTTTTGAACTGAATGTAAAAACTAACCATTCCATAGTGTAATTCTACACAATTATGTTCCAGGTCTAATGTGTTTATAGCCTTATAATATTCTTTTTCATTAAAACTAGGATATTCCTTTAAAATATTATATATAGATATATATATTCTATCTAAGTTTGGTATAATAGTCTTTTCCATAGCATTCACTTTCCTTTCTATTTAGTACAAAAAAAGAATGTAATCGCCTACAATGGTATTGATAAATCTTTACCATCAAAAAAACCTCTATATATTAATAATATAGAGATTTTTGCATTACATTCTTTTTTCGTTTTTTAAATTTAGAATTTTTTTATAATGTCCAGTTTCTATAAAAGCTTTTTTTTGTATCACAATTTATCCCTATATTATTTTAATAATAGAGATAAGAGTACTAGTATTGAATTGCTTTTTCTAGTTGCTTTTGACATTATAAACCCCCCCTTAATGATTTATTAGCAATAATTCTAACATAATTATATACATTTGTCAATACTTATTGTGAATTTCTGTTTTGTATACAATTGCTACTTGTTGGATTTTTTATTTATATCCTGTCTTTTTAATTATTTTATTACTTATTTCTTTTACACTATCTGGAACCACATAGTTTTCATCCCCATATATTTCTTTATGTAATCTCAATACATTGCTTTCTAATGTTATAGGTGGTCCATAAAAATCCCCATTTTCCCAGCCTTTAGTATTGTATGGCCAACCAAATTCTTTAGTTATTTTTAATCTAGTAAATCCTAGAAGATCTTTTTTAGGAATGTTTGTCATTACTTCTGGAAGTAATTTATCTGCTAAATCACTCATTTGCTTTAAATTCAATTTTTTTATTTTATCACATGCTGTAGTTAAAACTTCTCTCATTCTTTCTGTTCTTTTGTAGTCCCATCCTTCTGTATATCTTATTCTACAATATGCTACAGCTTGAACCCCATTTAAGTGTTGCATGCCTGGTGTTTCAATTAAGATTTTTTCTTCTGGTTTTTGAGCAACCCCTGCAGTATCTTTAATATAGTTATTTATGTATTTTAATTCATCGGCATCAACATCTATATCCACTCCACCTATAGCATCAATAATATCTGACAATGAACTAAAATTCACTTGTGCATATTCGGTTATATTCAAATCTAAATTTTTGTTAATAGTTTTTAAAGAATTTTCTATGCCATTATAATATGCTTGATTCACTTTATTTAGAATTGTTTTTCCATCTAATTCCATCTCTAAATATGTATCTCTGTAAATTGAAAATAATGTTACCTCTTTTGTTTCATTATTTATTACAGCAACCATTATACAATCAGTTCTGTAATCTGTTGCATAATCATCATATCTGGAATCATTTCCAAATAACGCAACTGTTCTAAAACCATTACTTGGGCCTTCATCAACTTCTATTTTTTCCTCTTCATTATTAACTGTAGTCTCAGTAGGTTTAGTGTCTTCTTCATTGTTTGATACTGTTATACTCTCTACATTTTTACTTTTATTTGATTTATAGTTTTTATAAAAGAAAACTCCACCACTTATTAAAAGACCTAAAATAATTAAAATCAATAAAGTTATTATAACTTTTTTCATTTTTATCTTTACTCCTTTACTTTTCATTGTTCTTATTATATACAAAATAATTAATGATTTCAAGTAATAAATTTTAATTATGAATTTCTAAGCTACAAATCATAAGAACCTCAAAATTGTAGAATTGATGTTTATTCTTAAATTTTTTTCTGTACTTAATTGCAACATTACTATAAAAACTTATTAGTAATCTTTTATTATTTGAACTATTAAATATTTATTTATTATTATTAATTGAATCTATTATTTCAAATAATTTCTTTGCACTTATTGAAAGATATTTTGGATTATATATAATTCCTAAATGATGTAATAGAGAAATCTCTTTAACACTTAGTTCGTAAAGCTCCCCGTTATTTAGTTCATTTTCTATTGATCCTCTAAGAGTATAACCAATTCCATATCCTTGTTTTGCCAAATATACAATTGGAGCATGGTAAGTAAAATCCATAATTGGTTCTAATTTAACATTTTGTTTTTTAAAGTCTTTATCAAGCATTCTTCTTTCATAGCTTGTTTGGCTTAATAATAAAAGTGGATATTTTGATAATTCCTTTAAGGATACATTCTTCTTTTGTGCTAAAAATTTATATTTCTCCCCACAGAAAAAACAATGTTTAATTCTAGATACAATTTTTACTGAGAAATTTTGAAAGGTGTTTTCTTTTCCAAATTTACGAATAACCATATCTATTTCGTGATTTTCAAGCATTTTTACTAAATCAACTGCTGGTTTACTAATAATATGAATTTTTATATTAGGATATCTCTCATGAAAATCATTTATAAATGGATAAAGTCCAACTTGAAAAAGACTTGGATTACATCCGTATAAATAATTCACCATTTTCCAAATCTCTATCCTCTGTAAATATCCTTTCACCTATTGATAATACATTGAAACTATTTCTAACAGCATTATATAATTTTTCAGCTTCAGGGGTAAGCTGAACTCCCTTAGATGTTCTATAAAATAGTTTGCCTCCTAATGCATTTTCTAGCATTTTTATATCATAACTTATGGCTGGCTGTGAAATATAAAGTAACTCTGCTGCTTTTGAAATATTTTTAGTTTCTGCCACAGTAAGAAAAACTTTATATAAATTTAAATCAAAATTATATTGTATTTTATTCATATAAATCTCCTTTATATCAATCATAAATAATATATATTTTACTTATACTTCAAAATCGATTATAATATAAATAGATATAAAAATCAAGTAAATACAAGATTTCTTATAAAAAATGAAATTAAAAATAGAAGGATTAAAAAGGAGGTTTTTAAAATGAATTCTTCAATAAGTGGTTCTATCAAGGAAGAACTACATAGCAATCCAATTTTCAAAGTAATACTTGATAACTTTAGTTTGCCAGCATTAGATTGTGTTGAAAACAATTTAGACTTAGCTTATGAATCTAATGAATATATGGGATACTATAAAAAGGATTTTTATTTTGATTTAATCCCAAGAGAAAGCAATAATCATACAAATGGTATTTTAAAGCTAACTTTTGTATCAAATAGCAAACAGTTTGATATTGATAAAGCAAAGAGCTTATCTCATTCAGATAATACAAATGTAGTAAGCACCACTTTTAAAATCTATGGAGACAATTCAAATTGGGATATTATCAGATATAGCTATACTTTATGGAAATAATTACTATTCAAATAGCCCTCATTAAATATGAGGGCTATTTGAATAGTAATTAAATATTGCTTCATATGCAATTTGTATATCTTCAGTTTTGGTTTAAATTTCATATTGTTAACGGAAGCCTCCGGCCTCCTCCGCCTCCTCCGAAAGAGCCTCCTCCTCCGCCTCCGGAAGAGAATCCTCCTCCTCCTCCACTATAGCTTTGGGCTGCTGCTCTTGCTGAATTAGCACTTGCAATTCCTCTTGAACTACAATAGTTTATATAAATAATATTATCATATGTTCCATAGTTTGTTTGTTCAATCATATCTGGATATAATTCTTTAAATTGTTTTGATACTTGTTTTGCTATACCCATCATTTGTGCAAATATTAAATAATCTTCAAATAATTCAACTTCAATTGCTTGCCTATCAGGTATTAAAGTGTATTCTAGTAAGAACCTTTTTAATCCAGCAAGTTTCATAGCTTCATTTTTTAGTTCAGGAGTTGCTGTATATTTGTCGCCAAATATTCCACTTGTATTTTCCTTTATTAAAACGCTTTCTTCATATAATTTATTTCTTTGTTCTTCTAAAATCTCATCAAACCAGCCTAATATCTTACTGTAGCTTTTTCTGCACCATATTTCAAATTCTTTATTTTCTAGAACTCCATCTTTACTAGCTGCATACATCATATGAAATAATTCAGTCTCTTTTTGATTATCTAACACTTTACGCCTATCATCTCCAAGTAAAATAACAGTATTTTCTTTTTTAAAAATCAATCCACCTTCTCTGTTTTCTGTTCTAATTATTCCTTTTTTTAACCATTTTAAAATAATTGCGCCTAAAATATCTGTTTTATTTTTTATAATATCATATTGATAAGCTATGTAAAAAGCTTTAAAAATATCATTATCACATGGTATATCTCTAAAATAAGCTACATCCTTTGGGATTTTTTTGCCAAGAGTTCCATATTTAAATCCATATTTTTTTCCTTTGGCAAATAATGCAGCTATTGAAATAATTATAATTGGAAATAATGTTGATAACATTGAAAATAAAGCTCCAATTGCAGAAAATACTTTTTTACCAACTGATTCCTTCTTTTTATTATATTTTGTTGATCCTTTTTCTGCTTGATTATAAAAGTAATCAAAGTCATAATCTAATTCGTTTTCACAAGCAAATGTGTTTGATGGAAATTTTGCTAGTATTGTCATATATTCTGAAGTTCCTAATCTTCCATCTGAATTCATATAAATTGCCCCATCTTTAACATAGCAAAGAGCTCCATATTTTCCATAACCCCAAACATCAAAAGTATCTTGAAAATACTTATTAGAATGAATTTTAATTGTCATATTTCCAATTGGATTTGAAAAGTCATATGGAATTAATGTCCAATATGCCATCTGACAATCTGTTAATTTAGATACAAAATTTGTAATTGTATATTTTACTGTATATGTATTTGAACCATATTTACTTATTCCCCAGCATAATTCAACACCATTGCTAATTTTGTTGATTCCACATTTGTATGCTTTACTATCAAAACTTCCAGATGTATTCCATGAATTTAAAGAAGTATATGTTTTTGTTTTATCTGATACAGTTAAATTTGTAATGGTGGAATTACCCAAATTATAATATGGATGATAAGCTTCTGTTCCTTGGCTGGTATTACATTGCCAGGTTTCTGTAACATTCGCATTTCCGTAGTTATCAATAAATATATCCATATCTATACTACTAATTGAATTTGCATGTACTATTGTTTTTAAATTAATAATTAAAATAAAAAATATTGCCATTAAAAATATTTTTAAATATTTATTTTTCATAATAGGCTTATCTCCTTTTCTCAATTAAATATATTTGATTTTATAGCTTAACATTATATTATTCTAAATAATTAACCCTTTTCCCAGTCTTTTTTGCATATTCTATTTCAGATTTAGTGCTTTCTCCTATATATCCACCAACATTTATAACAAATATTTCATCAGCCATATCTATTTTTCTTTTATGCATATCATCTAACATTTCTTTTGTCTTTGTTAATGTTCCCTCATCCATATTTTCCCAAACTTCAGAATCACCAGAATGTCCAAAAAGTCCTACTGAAATAACAATATTTCCTTTTAATGTTAACTTTTTTTGTACTTCCATAAATTCATTTTTAAATCTTGTAGAACCACATAATGTTATAACCTTATATTTTCCTACCATATTTTTCTCCTTTTTATTTTGATATTTTATTAATTTCTGCACCTAAAAACACAATATAAAAACAAGTATAAATCCACATCATAATAAGCATTAATGCAGTTAAACTACCATATGTACTAGAAAATCCTCTAAAAATACTTAGATATCTAGAAAATATAAATGATACTATATTTAATAATAAAGATGAAAACATAGCGCCCTTTACTTGGCTTTTTAGTTTTAATTTGTGTCTAGACATAAATTTGTAAATAAATAAAAATATAATAAAAACTGCTATAAAGAATAAAATTCTATATACTATAGCTGAAATAATCGTATAATTTTCAAACCATCCAAAATGCTCTTTTGATGTAGCTACAATAGTTCTACCAAATACAAGTAAAATCATTCCAAAAACTATTAATAAAATAAATATAATTGTTTCTACTACTGATGCAATTTTTAGATATATCCATGATTTCTGTTTTTGATTTGAAATATTATATATTGTATGTAGTTCTTTTGTTAATGCAAATAATCCTTTTCCTGCTGAAATTATAGTAAAAACTATTGAAATTGATATTGTTCCAATTGATTTTGAATATACTTCTCTAACTATCCCTATAATAAAGCCATTCATATCTTCAGGAATTAATCTAGATAGAATATTTACTAATTCTTCTGAATCAATATTAGTATACTGAATTAATGTTAAGAGCAATATTAGAAATGGTATAAATGATAAAATTACATAATATGCACATTGAGCTGCAGATTCACTAACATGATCTTTGTTCATATTTTTCAAGATAATTTTAGTCTTTTCCAAAACCTTTTCTTTCATTTAAACCCTCAATTCATTTGGCGGAGCAAGAGGGATTTGAACCCCCGCGCCGATTTCTCGACCTACCAGTTTTCGAAACTGGACTCTTCAGCCACTTGAGTATTGCTCCAATTAGTTATTTACTCCATGTGTAACCATTGGAGTTTCTTCTGTAATTCTTCTAAATACATATCCTTGTTCTAATCCCCAATTTATAATATCATTTAATGCTTCTATAGTTTTATAATTTCCAGCAAAATCATGCATTAATACAACATTACTTCTTCCTGGCTTAATTCCATAAGTTACATTATTATATATATCTTGAGATGTTTTAGCATGTCCT
This sequence comes from uncultured Clostridia bacterium, assembly GCA_947306755.1. Taxonomy (GTDB): domain Bacteria; phylum Bacillota; class Clostridia; order TANB77; family CAG-508; genus CAG-269. The sequence goes on from CAMZHI010000044.1 coordinate 11,453, forward strand.
GCATCATCAGAATCTACATTCCAGTCAAAATATCTATACCCTTCATCTACAACTCTAGTAACAAGTTCAGTCATAACACCTTCACAGTATTTTTTACTTACTAAATTTGAGCTACCACCTGGAAATCTAATTATTTTTGATTCAATACCTGTTGTTTGATATACTTGTTCTTTTATTTTTCGAAAATTTTCTAAACATGTATCTGCTGATGGATATACTTCAGAATATGTATGTGAATATCCATGTAGAGCAATAGTATGTCCTTCATTTTTTTCTCTTTTTATAAATTGTTCATGATTTTCATCATAATGTAAAACAAAAAAAGTAGCTTTTATATTTCTATCTTTTAAAATATCTAATATTTGAGGAGTAGAATCTGATGTTGGGCCATCATCAAATGTTAGATATATTATACCAGTAGCATTTTCCTCTTCTTGCTTTTCTTTTTTTAGTTCTTCTATTTTTTGAGTTTCAATGGCAATCTTCATAATCTCTTCTTCTTCGGTTTTTTTGGTCGCTTCTATTCTCATTTGCTCAGCCTTATTATGATTATGTTTAATAACTATACTAAAAATAGCCAATAATATAATAATAATTATTATTATTACTACCAATAAAACACGTTTATAGTTTAATTGTTTTTTATTACTCCTTATATATTCTTCCACTTTTTTCATTCCTTTTATGCTACAAATCTTTTATCATTTTATCACTTCCATACACCAATGTCAAACGTTATTTTTGCATTGTTATAATTGAAAAATCCTACCAAAAGTGATATTATATTAATATAATAAATGAAAGGAACTTAATGATTATGGCTTTTGATGGTGTGGTTACCAAAATTGTTACAAAAGAATTGCAAAATATAATTAATTATAAAATAGATAAAATATATGAGCCAGATAAAAACACCATAATTTTAGGATTATATGGTAAATTTGAAAATCTGTCTTTACTTTTATGTATCTCACCTAATAATTGCAGACTTCATCTAACAAATCATCAACAAAAAAATCCAAATATAGCGCCCAACTTTTGTATGCTTCTTCGAAAACATATACTTGGTTACAAAATAAAAAGCATTTCAACTATTGATTTAGAGCGTATTGTTTTTATTAATCTAGAAAACAACGAAAACCCAAATAAACCATTAAGGAAAAAACTGATTGTAGAACTTATGGGTAAACATTCTAACATTATTTTAACAGATCAAAATGAAACAATAATTGATAGTTTGCGTCACACAAATATTGAACATAATTCTAATAGAGATGTATATCCAACTGCAAGATATATTTTCCCTCAAACTTCAAAATATAGTTTTCTACAGTTAAAAGATTTTAATGATTTTTATAATAAAATTGAACCAAAACTAACTGAATATATAATTAATCAATCTGAAGAAATATCTAGTTTAAATATTTCAAGTTATAATATTGATAAAATAATATCAAATTCTTTTAATGGAATTAGTATATCTTTTGTTAAAAGTATTATCAATACTTTTTCAATAAATAGTATTTCTAAACAAGCATTGGAAGAAATCTATATAAAAATTAATGATATCATACATAGCACTTATTATGATTTTATATTATTAGATAATAATAAAGACTATTTCTTATACTCCTCAGATAACAAAACATCAAAATACTATATAAACTATAAATTAGATGATTTTTATTATGATATAGAAAACTCTGAATTATTCAAAAACTATAGAAATAGTATTTTAAATTTAATTCTAGCCACATTAAAAAAATATGAGAAAAGATTGCATAATATAGATACTAAACTTTTAGAATGCTCTAATAGAGATAAATATAGATTATATGGTGAATTGCTTACCTCAAATCTATATCAAATACCTAATACTAATCTTAAATCTATTAAATTAGAAAATTACTATGATAATAATAAAACAATTGAAATACCTTTAGACTCAAAATACTTGCCATCTCGAAATGCTAAAATGTATTTCAAAAAATACACAAAATTAAAAAATGCATTTGAACTTGTAAATCAGCAAAAACAAGAAACAATCCAAGATATTAATTATTTAGAAAGCATAATCTACGAAATAAATGAGAGTCTTAATACTTCTGATATAGAAGAAATCTATGAAGAAATATCAGAAAGCCCAATATTTGAAAATAAGTTAAAAATAGCTAAAAAAGCAAATACTTCAAAAAAACAAAAACCTAAGTCTTTAACAAAAAATAAAGAAGCCCATTTTAATCCATTAAAATATACAATAAAAGATTATACAGTTTTTGTTGGAAGAAATAACAAAGAAAATGATTATCTAACTTTAAAGTTTGCTAAAAAGACAGATTTATGGTTTCATACAAAAGATACTCACGGAAGTCATGTTATTTTAAAGGTTCCTCAAAATGAAAATATACCAGAAGAAATACTTATAGATGTTGCCAAACTTGCTGCAGAACATAGTAAAGCAAAGAATTCTTCACATACTCCTGTGGATTATTGCAAAGTTTTAAATGTAAAAAAACCGAGTGGTAGTAAACCCGGCTTTGTAATTTATACTAATAATAAAACTATATATGTATAAACAAAATGTATAATTATTAGATAAAATCAGCCATATAAATATATATTTTATCATTCCGTTTGGTGTCGCAATTGACATATATAGTTCAATTATATAATAAATTATATAATTGAACTATATATGTCAATTGCTCCAGTC
>CAMZHI010000045.1 GCA_947306755.1 uncultured Clostridia bacterium
TTTTTTTATTGTAATATTATTTTTTTAAAAAAGCAATAATTTTTAGTAATTTAATTAATATTTAAAATTTTATTTCAATGCATTTTTAGAAATCGAATATATTTAATATTAAAATCGAGTTCGACCTACTCGCAGTTCTGAAGCCGTTTACGATTACTATTTTTTGCTAAATATAACATAAACGGCGTGGATGTTAAATCTAGGTGCCAGTAATTGCGGTTCAGAACGTTAATATTTAAATATATTACATTCCGTTGCTATGAGTATAATCATTTCTCATACTTAAAACGGCTGGAGAACGGAAATTTAAATATTAAATATATTCGATTTTTAATTTATTATTATATTATTGAAAATATTGATTATCTGCTTCAATATTTATTTTTGTCTTAATCCTTTAGTTCTTTTATATTCTTCCTCATATTTTTTTGCTATTTCCTTTTTATCTTTTGGTACATGTTTATATACTAAAAAATCTCTATCTACATAATATAGAATTAAAGGTTTAATTCTATGCTCATCTTTTTTTAGCTTTTCTAAAAATCTACTTTTCTCTATAAAAAAATTATTTCTTAATACTATTTTCTGATATCTGTTAAAAAAAACTTTTACTAAAATTAGTTTATTTAATTCTATTTTAAAATTTGAATATTTTTTTAAATATGGGCATACATATAGCTTACACGTTAAATTAGGATTTTGGCAATGACTTGTTGGATGAAGATGTTCGCACTGATGTACTCCAACAATTTGTGAACCTAAATTTTTATACCAAAAAGCATAACAACATCCATTCACTCTTGGATTTTTCATTGTTAATCTTTCAGATATACAAATATTGTTTTCGAATTTACAAGGATTCTCATTATTCCATAATTGATCCAATTGTTTGCAAAGAGTATCATATATGTATTCATATCTATCATCTCTATTTTCGATAAAAATGGCTTTAATACAAGAAATTATTTCTTTATTTTCATTATCAACAATTCCTATTAATTTGTATCCATTATATTCAATTCCACAATATTTAATTCTATAATTTCTCTTTTTAAGTTTTTTTAATTTGTTTATATTATATTTTAAATCATTTGTAAAATTTATCATAAATAGTTTAATACTTAGATTTTTTTCTATTTCTTCTTTGATTTCTGTTTTTAATGAACTATATTCTTTAAAATCTATTACTACCTGACTTTCATTAATGATTATCATAACTTCCTCATTTTTTATTTATTATTCAATAAAGTGTTTAATTTTTGAATTATACATTAAAACTCAATTCTCACATCTTAATTCTTACATCATTCAAAATTTCTTTTGCAATGTTTCTTCCATCTCTTGCTGCCCAAGCAACAGTTTTCATTCCACCTCTTACATCTCCTCCTGCAAATATTATTGGATTTGATGTCTGATACTTCTCATTAATTTTTATATTGTTTTTATTATCTAACTCTAAACCTAAATTCTGTATGAAATCATCTGTTTTAGAACCTAATGCCATTACAACATAATCAGCATTTATAATATAGTTGCTTCCTTTAATATTTACTGGAGAAAGTCTTGTATCTCCTTCTTTTTTAATAAGTTCTGTTTTTATAAGTTCAACACTTTCAACTTTTTCTTTTCCATTTATTTTTACTATATTATTCTGAAATAGTATTTCTATTCCTTCTTTCTCTGCATCTAAAACTTCTTTTTCTTCTGCTGGCATTTGTTCTTTAGCTCTTCTATACACAATTTTAACACTTTTTGCACCTAATCTTTTTACTGTTCTTGCTGTATCCATTGCAACATTTCCGCCACCATTTACTATTACTGTTTTTCCTTCATAACTTGGATGATTTTTATTCTCTAATAGCTCATTTCCACCATATACACCTTTTAAGTCTTCCCCTTCTATTCCCATTTTAGATGATACGTTTGCTCCAAAAGCTAAAACAACATAGTCATAATTTTCAGTTAAAAAATCTAATTTTAGATTTTCTCCTAATTTTTGATTATATTTAACTTCTATCCTTAAATCTAGAATATTTTGAATTGTATTTTTAACAATATCTTTTGAAAGCCTAAAATCAGGTATTCCATACATTAAAAGTCCACCTAAAAAATCATATCTTTCAAAAATTGTAACTTGAACACCTTGTTTTGCTAAAAATGCTCCACAAGTAAGACCTGCAGGTCCTCCTCCAACAATAGCTACTTTTGTTATCTGTTTTAACAAATCATTTGTTTTTGAAATTTTCAAATTATTTTTTATTGCATAATCTCCTATAAAAGATTCTAATTTTCCTATACTTACAGGCTCACCTTTTATTCCTCTTACACATGAACCTTCACATTGTTTTTTATGTGGACATATTCTCCCACAAATTGAAGATAAAACAGTGGTATTTGATAGTGTTTCAAATGCTTTTTCATAATTTTCTTCTTTAATTTGTTTTATAAATTCTGGTATGTCATTATTTAAAGGACATCCTTTTAAACTACATGGCTTAATTTTACAATTTAAACAATATTCTGATTTTTGCTTTATATTTTGGTTCATTTATTACCTCCGATTACAATACATATCCTAAAGGAGCTGTCATAATAATTTACTAATCAGTTTTATAACTATATATTTTATCATTTTTAAAATATATAGTTATAAAACTGATTCATACTACTTCCTCACTCCTTATTAATTACTTCTTTCAAATCATTAATAAAATCCATCTTCTTTGTTTCATCTCTAAGTAAAGCAGCTGGGTGCCAAGTAGGCATATAAAATATTCCTTTTTTCTCAATCCATTTGCCTCTTGAAACTGTTATTTTATATTCTTTTCCTAATATATTTTGTAAAGCTATTCTTCCTAATAGTACAATTATTTTAGGTTTTATAATCATTACTTGATTTCTTAAATAATTTATACAAGCATTTATCTCATCATCTTGTGGATCTCTGTTATTTGGTGGTCTACATTTTACAATATTTGCAATATATACTTCTTCTCTATTAATTCCAACTATATCAAATGCATTATCCATTAACTTTCCAGCTTTACCAACAAAAGGAATTCCTTGAGAATCTTCATCTGCTCCAGGTCCTTCTCCTATAAACATTATCTTTGAATTTATATTTCCTGTACCAAATACAATGTTTGTTCTATTATTACATAATTTACATCCTTTGCAATCTATAATTGCATTTTGTAAGTCTTCTATTTTTTCATACATTTTTATCACCTTTGTTATAAAGTCTGTCCTATTTTCAAAATGGGACTATACACAAAATATTAAAAAGCCCGCGCAGTGATTAATATATATTTTTAAAATAAGGCGCGTAAGCCGAACAGCTCGAACGCATACTGCCATTGTAACAGGCAGAGCCTTAACAATGGACAGCAAACCGGAGCAAATCGCAGGGCGACTGGAGAAATCGACATCGTAGCTGAATTTTTCGTAAGAAAAATTACAGATACATAAAGATTTCGACACCAAGCCTTATTGATAAAAATATATATTAATCACGTTTGCAGGGCTTTTTTATAATTCTATAATCTTGAAATAAATAATCCTATAACTATTATTCCAATTATAACTCTATATATTGCAAAAACTTTGAAACTTCCTTTTTTTAAATAATCCATTAAAAATTTAATTATTAATACACCTACTATAAAACTTGAAATTACTCCAACTAAAAATGGTATACCAAAATTAAAATATTTTAAATCAAATATTACTGCAGCAGCTGTAATTGGAGCTCCAAGCATAAATGAATATTTTGCAGCAGATTCTCTGTCTATTCCTAGTTTTCTTGCAACTGTCATTGTAATTCCAGAACGTGATACTCCTGGAAATGCAGCTGCAATAGCTTGTGAAATTCCAACTAACATTGATTGTTTAAAATTTATATGGTAATAACTAGTATCTGATTTAGATTTTTTATCTACAATATATAGCAATATACCCATAACAATTAATGCAATTGCAATCAAAAGCATTTCTTTATTAAGACTATCTCCTATAATCTTTTCTGCAATTTTGTCTAAAATTAAACTTAAGACACCTGCTGGAATTGTTGCAAAAACAATATACCAAAAGATTCTTCCGGTCTTTTGTATGCTTTTTCTTTATAACTTGGTTATATCCTCCAATAATTAGTTTTACCCAATCTTTATAAAAGAATAGAAGTATTGCTAAAAGAGTACCTAAATGAAGTGCTACATCAAAAGATTCGGAAATTTCTTCCCATCCAAAAATCCAAGGAAAAATATTTAGATGCGCAGAGCTTGAAACTGGTAAAAATTCAGTTAATCCTTGAACAATTCCTAATATTAAAGCATGAATTATTGCTGTCATTTTTATCACCTTTCTTATTTTATTTTTTTATTTCATTTTTATGATTATTTTCTTTTGTAATTTTACTATATACGCAAAAAAAATGCAAGAATTATCTTGCATTTTAAACTTGTATTTTACTGTTGTCAAAAATCTCCGGTACCTGTGACAACATTGTCAAAAATCTCCGGTACCTGTGGCCTATTTTTTTATCATTTTTTTTATTCTCCATATGATTATTCCTGATAATATAAAAATTAATATACCGAAAATAATTGTAGTTCCTTTCTTTGCTTTGGCAATAGCTTGCATGCCACTTAATGAAGTTGATTAATTTCCGCTAACACTTGAAGTTGTTGATGTGGAATTATTAGTTGGTGCTGTTTCTGTTGTATTAGATTCTAATGTTGTCTCTTCCCATTGTGCATATAAAGTATGATTACTTGAAGTATTCACAAATGAATTTGCAGTTATATAAGTTGGATTATCTCCAGGATTATTATCTAAAGTCCAACCTTTAAATATATATCCTTCTCTAGTTGGAGTTGGTAATTCTCCATATGTTTCATGATTAATTACCTTTTTCGAATTTGGTTCAACAGTTCCACCATTTGCATCAAATGTTACTGCAACTTTTACATCATATTCATTTTTTACTACAAATTTTTTACTTACTATTGTATTTAGAACTTTTTCGCTAGTATCTTCAATTTTTGTCCATAGATAATATTCTCCTGCTTCTGTTATATCGCTGTTTTCATCTTCTGTAATAGTTGTTGTTCCAGCTGGAAGTTGTATCCATTCACTTGGTTCAGTATCTTTACTTGTACTCCAAGCATATTTAATTGTTAAATCATTAGAGGACATATTGTTAGGAATGTCTTGTAGTGAAAGTGCTATATTCATATTTAAATTATTTTCACTAGTAATATTTTTAGGCAAAATATACATTCCACCATCTGGGCTATATGTAATTCCTGGATTTATATATTCTACATTGAATTGTTCATCATCAATTTGACTTAATGAATAATACATTTCTCCATCATTTTTTGTTCCATCAATTAAAACTACTTCTCTAGTTTTTATATTTACTAAATAATCATTTTCAACACCATCTACATCAAGTGTATTTTTTATATAATCAGCACTACAGTATTTGAAGTCTGATGTATTTATGTTACTAAGACTTCCATATATAGCAGTTAATGCTGTCTCTGATTTTGTTTGTAAGCTTGAAGGAATATCAGATCCTATATTATCTAAGGTTAAATCTCCACTTTTGTATTCTTCATACATTTCATTTACTTTTATTTGCATTACTTTCATTTCAGCCACAGCTCTATTATATTTGCTTTGCCTAATAACATCTAACCCTGTAGTTGTTCCAACAGAAGCTAATATTAGTATTATAATTATCATAACAACCAAAGTAATTAATGTTATACCTTTGTTATTTCTCATATGTCCCCCTATCCTTTTAATAATTTCTGTAAAACTAATATATACATCGCATGGCTCCAACCTAAAGCTATTACCCAATTTGCTCTTAAGCTAGAATTATCAACCTGTTCTCCTAAGAAATTCAATTTACTTGATGTTTTTACAACAAAGTCAAATGTTTCTTTTGCTTTTGTTTTTTCTCCTTTTTCTAAATAATATAAAGTCATCCACATATTAGCAATTGGCCAAGGATTTCCATTCATATAATGGTCTCCTTCAAATCTTTGAAATCCCCCAGTATATGTTCTCAAATTCATTATTAGTTTTTCTACTGTATTTTGAACTTTCTTTTCTTTTGATGTAAATACTTTAAATGGTACAACTGTTCCAAGTAAGCTTATATCCATTTTTTTATCTACATTATTTCTAACATAAGATTTTTTGTCGTCTGACAACATATTTTCATTTATGTATTTTTTAACTTCTGTCATTAGTTTTTGAATTTCTAATTTTGATTTTGAAATTTTTTCTTCTTTAAGCCTATTATTTTCAAAATTTGATACATTTTTATTAAGTGCTTTATATATATCTAGCATTGAATTAAATGCTGCATATATACTACATAATGAATATGTATGAGTTCCTTCACACATTTCCCATAAATCATAACTAACATGATATTTATTAGTCTCTTCTAATAAATCTTTTACATATCTTTTTAAGAAATCTATTGCTTTTTCACACATTGGAAGTGTATCTTTTAAAAATGTTTCATCTTTAGTATATTTATAATGAGAATATACTCCATAAACTACACTTGCAGTTTCATCTATTTGGTATCCCCAAGATGGTGCTAGCCTCATATCAGAGAAAAATCTTTGTTCCCACATTCCATCTTTACTTTGTGTTTGTTTACAGAATACTTTATAGAATTTTTCAACTTCAGTTTTCATATTTAAGATATCCATTGCCCTTGTAATAAAAACAGCATCTCTAGGCCATGTATAAGCATATCTACCACATTTTGTATAATCTTCATCTATCTCTGGTGAAGCAATTATTCCACCTGTTTCTTGATTTGTTAACAAAGGAAATAATAATATGCTTCTATAATAAATATCCATAAGTCTTTCTTCATAAGAATTTTTAGGCTCTTTCATTTTTAAACCATCATGAGTTTTTAAATATTTTCTCCAGTAATTTTTTGTTTTATTATATTCTGAATTTAAATCTATTTTTTTGATACGCTCTATTTCTGTTTCAAAATTTTTCATATCTTTTGGAGGTTGCTGAATAACAGTTAAAATATTAATTTGTTTCTTTTCTCCAGGTTTTATAACACCCATATCATAGGAAATTGATGACTCTGGACTCATTCCAATATAGTCTTTATCCCATATTTCTCCTGATGAAATATTATCTTTTGTTCCATTTATTTGATGACTAAATAACTTTGTTTCTTTACTAAAAGTTGAAACAATAAAATCATGAGAATACTGCATCATACCATTATCAACTATTTTACAACTTACAAAATTATTTTTATCTGATAATATTCCTTGATGAATTAAAAACTTAACATCTAAATCCATTTTGTTTTCATTTATTAAAGTATATCTTCTAATTAAAACATCTTCTTTAATTGGAACAAAATCAGTTTGTAATACTTTTAATTCAAAATATGTATTAGTTATTTCTGTATTTAAAATATTAGTATTTACATCATAATACTGTTTATATGTATTATTAACATCATTGTGTAAATAAATTATTCCAGAGTCATTAATTTTTACTCCAACATAACTAAAATCTATATATTGTCTAAAACTTCTATCTGAATTATATAATCTTTGTAATTCTCCTTTAGATGTAAATGTTACTAACATATTGTTATTTCCTATAATTGCTTCATTTAAATACTTTTCCATTGTATATCTTTCTCCTACCCTTCAATTATACTTAATATATTATTTTCTAATGTCTTAATCTTCTCTTTAATTCTGAACATATCCTCATCTTTTAATTCTTTATTATTTAAGTCTTCTTTAACTGCTTGTTTCATATCATCAATTTCTGATTGTAATACTTTTAATTTTTGTAATATTTCATATTTTATTGTTCTTGGTTTTAAATTCATCTTAGATACTAGTTCAGGCATTTCCTGTAACTTATAAGTATCACCATAGTTAGGTATTGTAACTGGAATTTTTGCCTCTTCTTCTATTTTTTGCTTTAATGTATTTTGAGATTCTTCTTCCCCATGAACTAAAAATATGTGTTTTGGTTTTTTGTTATTAAATGAATATACAAAATTCATTAACCATTCTTGGTCAGCATGCCCTGAATATCCTTCAATATATTCAACCCTAGCATTAACAGCAACTTCTTCTCCAAAAATCTTAACTTTTTTCGCTCCATTTACTATACTATATCCAAGTGTTCCAGGTGCTTGATACCCAACAAATAATATAGTATTTTTTGGATTCCATAAATTATGTTTTAAATGATGTTTTATTCTTCCAACATCACACATACCACTTGCTGATATTATTATTGATGGAATTTCACTTTCATTTAATGCTTTTGATTCATCTGCTGTTACTGTAAAATGTAATCCATCAAATTCAAGTGGATTGTCTCCTTTTTTTATCTCTGCTTGAGTTGCTTCATCAAATAATTCCATATTTTCTTTAAAAACCTCTGTTGCAGATATAGCAAGAGGGCTATCGACATATACTGGGGCTTTTTTTAATAATTCATATTCTTTTAAAAATTCTTCATTATGGTTAGTTTCTTTTATTTTATCTAGTTCGTATAATATTTCTTGAGTTCTTCCAACTGCAAATGAGGGTATTACAACATTTCCTCCACCTTCAATTGTTTCTGATACTATTTTCAAGAATATTTCTGCTTTTTTTTCATTTCTCATATGTAGTCTATTACCATATGTAGATTCCATAACTAGATAATCGGCATCTGCTATCATTGTTGGCTCACTTAATAGTGGAATATCATTGTTACCAATATCTCCAGAAAATACCGCTTTTACATCTTCTCCATTTTCATTTGACCAAACTTCTATAATGCTTGAACCTAGCATATGGCCAGCATCATTAAACCTAACATGTATTTTAGGTGTAATTTCTATTATTTCATCATATTGAATTGGCTTAAATAGTTCCAAACATTTAGCAGCATCTTCTGCTGTATACATTGGTGGAATAGGCTTTTCGCCTTTTCTTTGTCTTTTTCTATTTCTCCATTCAATTTCCATTTCTTGTATATGTCCACTATCTGGTAACATCAAACTACATAAATCACATGTTGCCTTATGTGCATAAATTGCATTTTTGTAACCTTCGTTATATAGTTTTGGAATTCTTCCAGAATGGTCAATATGAGCATGTGTTAATAATACGAAATCTATATCACTTGGATTAAAATCAAATGGTGCTTCGTTTTCGTATTCTTCTTCAGCTTGACCTTGGTACATTCCACAATCCACTAGAAATTTTGAATCTTCTGTTTCAACTAAAAAATTTGAACCAGTAACTGTTTTTGTAGCTCCTAAAAATGTTATTTTCATATAAGTATTTCTCCTTTCAACTCTTATCGCGATAAAAATCCTGTTTAACCGCACATCATTTTATAAATTAATAAACTTAACCTTTTTATTAACTTTCATCTTCAATCCTTCATTCTTTACATTTATTTCAAAATCTTCAACATCTTCATCAAAGACTGTTAGTTTAGTGCTTTCTGTGTCAGAATTTATTTTAGTATTTATATCTTCTAGAGAAATTATTTTTGATAACAAAATTTTATTTGTTATTTCATAATTGTAATCATTATCATCATATATCGGCATAATCATTTTCATCTCTATTGATTTTTCAAGTAAATGTTTACCTATTTTTTCTAAATATTTGCTTAATTTTTGTTCATCTTTTATACTCTTTTTAAGCTTTATAGGAATATAATTATAATATCTATATTGATATATTAATTCAAGTAATTCTTGTTTAGTTTGGGCCTTGTTTATTTTCTTATCAAAGCATTTAATTATATCTTTTTGAAGATGAATTAAAGTCTCATATATATTATTTGTAGAAATGTCATTAATACAATAAACAATTTCATATTTATATTTGATAGCCTCTCTCTTTTTAGTAAACTCATTTGGTTTCATTGTATTATTAAGTTCATCAAGTTCTAAAAGCAATCTTTTTCTATCTTCTTTTAAATTATTTTTAAATAATCTTACACTAAATATCTTTTTTTCTAATGGTAGCTTTTTATTTCTTTTTTCATATTCTTGAACAATTAATTCTTTATCATTTAAAAGCTTATCTATTTTTTTTATTTCTTTTTCCTTTTGTTTTTTGATTTTTGAAATTATTGTTAAATATTTTGTTACATCTTGCATTTCAAAATATTGTTGTTCTAGTTGTTTGCTTTCTTCTATAATATTATTTTTAAATCTTTCATCATATTTTGAATTGATTAATAAAGCTAATTTAATAATATCTTTTATAATTATTTCTTTTGAATTTTCCCCATATTTCTTTTCTATTTCATTTTGAAAATAATCAAAATAATCGACAAGAGTATTAGAATTATTTGCCCAATCATCTGTAATTTTATTTCCAATTAAAAATATGATATTTTGATAAATCAGATTACAGTTTATATCTTCTATTTCTTTTGCAGAAATATTCCAAGAAAAACCATTAAAATCTCTAAGTGGTTCAACTATATTAATATTATTTCCTATGTTTAAAACAAAAGAAATTGCTTTTTCAAAATTTTTATCTAGAAAGTTGACAACTACACTCTTTTTCTGAATTTTAGCAATAGAATATAGTATATTGGTTTCAAGTGGATAACATTTTATTTCTTTATCTTTTTTATTAATTGTCTCTTGATCTTTTTCTTTATTTTTTAAAAAGATTATGTTTTCACAGTTTTCATCAATTATTTTAACTAGCTTTTGCATGTATTCTTTTTTTTCATAAGTATTTCTTTTTACTGTTTTGTAATCATCATATCCATTATCTAATTTATAAAATATACTTAATAAAGTGTTTTTTATATCTCCAGAAAAATTCTTTTTACTTAATACTTCTTCTAAACTGTTATTAAAACTATTTTTAGCAATATTTTTGAAAATATTATCTTTCAAATTTTTCCTTCCTTTCTTTTGTTTTTTCGCTATTCCTCAGCGTGTGTACCCATTTTAATTTCTGCAAGCTTCTCTAGTGTCCACAAAACCTCTCTAGGCTTACTTCCTTGGTATCCAGAAATTACTCCTCTTTCTTCCATTTGGTCTATTATTCTACCTGCTCTAGCATATCCTACTTTAAATCTTCTTTGAATAAATGATGTTGAAGCTTGACCAGTTTCAACAACTGTATCTATAGCATCATTTAAAAATGGATCTGTATCATCTTCATTGTTATCACTTCCTGAGCTCTTTGAATTTTCTGCTTCTTTTCCAGAATTTTCAAGAGAGTCAAGCAATTCTTGGCTATATACTGCTGTACCATTTGATTTAATAAAATCAACAATTTGTTCAACTTCTTCATCTGATACGAAAGCTCCTTGTACTCTTGTAGGTTTAGCAGCTCCAGCTGGGAAATAAAGCATATCACCTTTTCCAAGTAGTTTTTCAGCACCAACTTGATCTAATATTGTTCTAGAATCGACTTGTGAAGAAACTGCAAATGCAATTCTTGATGGTACATTTGCTTTTATTAATCCAGTAATTACATCTACAGATGGTCTTTGTGTTGCAATTACTAAATGCATTCCTGCAGCTCTTGCCTTTTGAGCTAATCTACATATTGATTCTTCTACATCTTTTGCCGCAACCATCATTAAATCTGCTAACTCATCTACTATTACCACTATTTGTGGAAGTTTACCCATATTTTCACTTTCTAATACTTTATTATATCCAGTTAAATCTCTAACACCTTTTTCTGCGAATAAATTATAACGATTATCCATTTCCTGTACTGCCCAAGCAAGAGCTCCAGCAGCTTTTTTAGGGTCTGTTACAACCGGAATAAGTAGATGCGGTATCCCATTATATACAGAAAGTTCAACTACTTTAGGGTCTACCATTACAAGTTTAACTTCACTTGGTTTAGCATTATAAACTATACTCGTAATAATAGTATTTATACAAACTGATTTACCTGAACCTGTACTTCCTGCAATAAGAACATGTGGCATTCTTGCAATATTTGCAACAACAGGACATCCTGCAACATCTTTTCCAAGAGCAACACTAAGTTTTGATTTATTATTTTTAAATTCTTCACTTTCAATTACTTCTCTTAAGCCAACCATTTCTTTTTCTTTGTTTGGAACCTCAATTCCAACCGCTTGTTTTCCCGGAATAGGTGCTTCAATTCTAATTGTTTCTGCTGCTAAATTAAGTGCAATATCATCAGCAAGATTTGCTATTTTACTAACTCTAACTCCTTCTGCAGGTTTTAATTCATATCTTGTTATTGCAGGCCCTACTGTAACATTTTCAACTTTAGCTGAAACTCCAAAACTATAAAGAGTTTTTTGAAGCCTTGCTGCTGTTTCTTTTAAGCTTTGAGTTCCTCCTTTGAGTGATGGTTTTTTAACCTCACTTAATATATCTACAGGTGGGAAAACATAATTATCTTCTTCAACTGCCATTGTATGTTCTAATTGTAAAACTTGTTTTGTTTTATCTTCTTTTTGTTGTTCTTCTTGAACAAATAAATTGTTGTTTCCTTCTAGTATTTCACCTGTTTCTTTATCAACTTGCATAATACTACTTGCCATTTTAGCAATACTTGGTTTTACTTCTTCTTGTTTTGATTTTTTTAGTAATCCTTTTAGTCCTTTTCTTTTATCTTTTGTTTCTTCTTCTACTAATCTGCCATTTAATTTAATTTTAATTTGTTCTGGAGAAATCTGTTGGTTGTTATTATCTGAGGATAATATGCTTTCTCTATTAAGTCTAGCCTCTTTTAATTGTTCTTGTCTTTGTGCCTGCATTTCTTTTCTTCTCATCGCAATGTATTCTTCACGTTCTTTTCTTTTTTCTTCTTTTAAAATTTGTTTTTCTTCTTTTCTCTCTATATGTTTTGAAACTAACATTCCTATAATATTTGCAACATCAATTCCACATACAAAAACAAATAGCATTATAGATATTCCTAAACTAAGTACTATTGCGCCTACATTTCCTAGCATTTTGACTAAAAATACTCCTGCTAAAGTTCCTATTGCTCCACCACCTTGATTTGATGCACCAAGTGTATATGCTTTTTTAAGAATTTGAGACATATCTCCTGTTATTTGGATAGCTCCTTTTGATATTTGGTGTATACTCATAATTATTGCTATACATATTATTAAAATAGCATATTGAACTAATCTTTTAGTAACATAGTCTTCTTCATCTTGTACAGCCATTTTTATAGCAATAGCAAAAGAACCAATTGGTAAAACATATCTTAATATTCCAATTAGACCTCCAAATACTTCGTTTAGCTTTTGTCCAACAGCTCCTGAATTTAAATATAAAAGTACAGCCAATAAGAAGCTAAATATTATTGTTCCTATAACCATAAAATTCATATCATTATTTTTGTTGTTTCTTGTATTATAATTTGACTTTCTTTTGTTGTATTTTCTTTTTCTTCCCGCCATTTTTTATATCATTTCCTTCCAATTATTTTATATATTTTATTATATTTTTTACACACTTTTTTACAAAATATATTGTATCAAAAGCAAAAAAAAATAGCAATGATTTTTTGCTATTTTTTTATAAAAAAGGGGGACAAAAAGAACCGGTCCATTTGTCCCCAAAATGTTTATTCTTCGAAAAATGTTTTGAATTTTTCTTCGTTTATTTTTTCAGATCTTAGTAGTTCTTCAGCTACTGCATCTAATTTATCCATAT
>CAMZHI010000046.1 GCA_947306755.1 uncultured Clostridia bacterium
CCTCCTTTTGGATATATAACCCGTATCTTCCTACGAGTAAGGACTGTTAAAAACTATAAATTTTAACAGTCCTTATTTTAACATATAATTTTTAATTTTGCAAGTGGTTTACGTAAATATATTTTTGATATTTGTCAAACCATTTTATGGGGGACAAAAAGAACCGGTACCATTGTCCCCTGTTTTTCTTTTTCGTTGTTCTTTTTTTGTAAATTTTTTATGTAATCTGTTGACTTTTTTCTTGATTAGTATTATAATTATTATTATTATAAATAATTATAAGGAGGATTTATTAATGTCAAATTCAAACTCATATACAAAAACAAAAAAATTTTTTGAATCTATCCAAAAACAAGCTAAAGAATATGCAGATAAACATTTAGGTTCCAACCAAGCACCTAATCTTACTAGAATTAGTGCAACACCAAAAAGAAAACAAGAAAATCCGGATAATCAACCAGAAATATAAATAAATTCAAGTATAAAAAAACTAGTATTATTAAACAATATTAATACTAGTCTTTTTTTACCCAAATAAACTTATTTGATTACTTTCTTGCATTCCATCTAGTACTCCAAATTCACGAAGTAGGTCTATTGTTGAATCTCCAAGTTTTGCTCTTATTCTTATTTCATCTATAGACATAAATTCTTCTTCCTTTGCTGCTTTATATAAAGACTCTGCTGCAATTGGTCCAAATCCTGCAATTGATGAAAATGGTGGCCTAATACCTTCATCTTCAACTAAAAAGTTTTTATAATGTGATTTGTATAAATCTATTGGTAAGAATTTAATTCCTCTTTCATACATTTCTAAAACAAGTTCTAAAACTGCATACATATCCTGTTCTTTCTTGGTTGCTGTTACTCCTTTTAGGTCTATTTCTTTCATTTTATTTTTTACTTTTTCTTTTCCTAAAACCATACTTGCCGCATCAAAATTATCTGCTGCTCTTATTGAGAAAAATGCACTATAATATGCTTTTGGAACATGAACCTTAAACCATGCTATTCTAAATGCATTTGTTACATATGCTGCAGCATGTGCTTTTGGGAACATGTATTTTATTTTTTCACAAGAACCTATATACCATTCTGGAACATCATGTTCTCTCATTATTTGTTTATACTCTTCCCAGTTTTTCTCTTTTCCTCCTGCAACTTTTCCTTTACGTACTGATTCCATTATTTTAAAGGATTTATTTGGGTCTATCCCCTTTTTTATAAGATAAATCATTATATCATCACGACAGCATATTGCTTCTCTTAATGTTACTGTTCCATCTTTAATTAAATCTGCTGTATTATTAAGCCATACATCAGTTCCATGTGATAAACCTGATATTCTTATTAACTCATCAAATGTAGTTGGTTTAGTATCTACAAGCATTCCTCTAACAAATTTTGTTCCAAATTCTGGAACTCCATAGCTTCCTACTTTTGATTTTATTTGTTCAGGTGTTACCCCTAAAGCCTCTGTTCCACAAAACAAACTCATTGTAGCTTTGTCATCTAAAGGTACTTTTGTTGGGTCAATACCTGTTATATCTTGAAGCATTCTTATAACTGTTGGATCATCGTGGCCAAGTATATCTAACTTAAGCAAGTTTTGGTCTATTGAGTGATAATCAAAATGTGTTGTTATAATATCTGAATTAGGGTCATCTGCTGGATGCTGAACTGGTGTAAATTCATAAATTTCTCTGCCTTTTGGAACAACTATTATTCCTCCAGGGTGTTGTCCTGTTGTTCTTTTTATTCCAGTACATCCAGTTGCTAGTCTAGTTGCTTCTGCTTGGCTTACAGGTGTATTTCTTTCTTCATAATATTTTTTTACATAACCATATGCAGTTTTATCTGCAACTGTACCAACAGTTCCTGCTTTAAAGGTTGTACCTTTTCCAAATATTACTTCTGTATATTTATGTGCTTTTGCTTGATATTCTCCAGAAAAGTTTAAGTCTATATCTGGCTCTTTATCCCCATTAAATCCTAAAAATGTTTCAAAAGGAATGTCCATTCCATCTTTGTCAAGTCTTGCTCCACATTTTGGACAATTTTTATCAGGCAAATCAAATCCATTTCCATAACCATAGTCTGTAAAATCTACATATTTACATTTTGGGCATCTATAATGTGGTGGAAGTGAATTAACTTCTGTAATTCCAGTCATATTAGCTACAAATGAAGAACCTACAGACCCACGAGATCCAACTATATATCCATCTTCATTTGATTTCCATACCAATTTTTGTGCAATTATATACATAACTGAAAATCCATTTTTAATAATTGAATCTAGCTCTTTATCAAGTCTAGTTTGAACCTGCTCTGGTAATTCATCTCCATAAAGTTTATGAGCTTTTTCATATGCAATATCTTTTATTGTTTGCTCACATCCTGGAATATGTGGAGGGCATTTTTCTGGTGAGATTGGTGAAATCTGTTCACACATATCTGCTATTTTATTTGTGTTTGTGACTACTACTTCATATGCCTTTTCTTCCCCTAAATATTTAAATTCATCTAGCATTTCATTTGTTGTTCTTAAATATAAAGGTGCTTGATTATCTGCATCTTTATAACCTTGACCAGCTTCTAATATTCTTCTATAAATTTCATCTTGTGGGTCCATAAAATGCACATCACATGTTGCAACAACAGGCTTACCAAGTCTTTCTCCTATTTCTACAATTTTTCTATTTATATCTTTTAAAGCCTCTTCATCTTTTACTATTCCATTTCTAATTAAAAAATCGTTATTTCCAATAGGCTGAATTTCTAAATAATCATAACTTTCCGCAATTTCTTCTATATCTTCATCAGGTCTACCTAGCTCAATTGCTTGGTAAAGCTCTCCTGCCTCACATGCACTTCCAAGAATTAATCCTTCTGAATATTTTTTATATAAACTTTTTAAAATTCTAGGTTTTTTATAAAAATATTTTAAATGTGAAAGTGATACTAATTTATATAAGTTTTTTAGACCAACATAGTTTTTGGCTAGAATAATTGCATGATATGGCTGAAGTCTTTTATATTCTTCTGCTTTTGCTTTTTCATCTTCGCATTTTGTAGCAATATCTCCAACTGTTTTAGCACCTCTTTTTTTTAGTTCTTTCATCATTTGGCTTAAAACTTTAACAGTTGTATCTACATCATCTAAGGCACGGTGTGCAACTAACACTTCAATTCCAAGATGTTCTGCAATTTTTCCAAGTTTATGTTTTTTTAAGTTTGGGTAAAGTTTTCTTGCAAGTGGCAAAGTATCTACATAAGTATAATCAAATTCATACCCTAAATTTTTAGCAACATTTTTTAAAAAGCCTATGTCAAAAGTTGCATTATGTGCAACAAGTACACTTCCTTTAATAAACTCTAAAATCTTTGGGAATAGTTCTTCGATTTTAGGGCTATCTATTACCATATCATCTGTAATTCCAGTTATTTCTTGAACACGTTCTGGAATATGTTTTTCAGGGTTTACAAATTCAGAAAATTTATCAACCACTTCTCCATTTACAATTTTCATAATTCCAATTTCTGTTATTTTTTCTGTTTTAGCTGATAAGCCTGTTGTTTCTAAATCTAGTACACAATAAGTTGTATCTATTGGTTGACCTTTATCATTTACAACAACAGCCGAACTATCTGGAACTAAATAAGCCTCTACTCCATATATTACTTTCATATCCGGATTATCTACACCTAATAATTTATGTGCTTCTGGAAATGCTTGTACAACTCCATGGTCAGTAATTGCAATAGATTTCCATCCCCATTTCATAGCTCTTTTTATTAAGTCGGTTGCTGATGTCATTGCATCCATTTGGCTCATTTGTGTATGCATATGTAGTTCTACTCTTTTTACTTCTGCTAAATCCTGTCTAACCTGTTTTTTAATTCCATCTGTTTCTATTACTACATTTGCCATTATTTCTAACTCATGTGTAAAATTACTTATACCGGATTTTCCTTCTAGTTTTACTCCTTTTGCTTTATTTAGTCTTCCAACAACTTTTGCTTTTTCTTCTGGTTTTAAGAATATTTTGCAACTAATTGTGCTAGTACCATCATATACATTAAATGAAACTAAAAATTTACCACTTTTTAATTCTCTTTCTTCTATTGTTCCAGGTAGAATTTCTCCTGAAATAGCAGCCATATCGTCTTCTGGAGAAATATCTTCTATTTTTATAATATTTGTTTTTAAATTTTGATTTCTTCCATAAATTAAAGGAGTATTTTCTTCTAATTCTTTTTCAAGCAATTTTTGTTCTTCCATTTGTGCCACTGGTACCGGAGATTTTTGGTCATTTTTTTCTTCTTGAGTATTAGATATCTTTGATTTATTTTCAGCTTTTTCTTTTTGAGCTCGTTCTTCTGCAATTTGCTCCCCTATAGCCATATGCTCTAGTGCTTTTTCAATTGCTTGTTTTTTGCTAAATTCTCGTTTTTTGGCAAGTTCAAGTTCTTCTTTTTCATCTAATACTTCTATGAACTCTATTTTATAATTGTATTCAAATAAGTTTTTTATTACTCTTTCTAGCTCTCTATCTAATTTTCTACCACGTAGAAAATCTGCACCCTTTATTTTCATTTTTACAAGTATATTTTTATCATTAACTTCTATTGTGCTTTTAAGCAAAATCATTGGTTTCATAAGTGGGTATTTATGTATCATGTAGCAAATTAAGTTTTCCCATTCTTTCTCAATTGGCTTTATTGTAACTTGATCACTATACTTTATTTTAATATCAACATTAGAAAATTGAAATCTTTCTTTTAAGAATTTTTCAAAAAACCAAAGTTCTTTTATTTCAATATAACTTTGGCTATATATATTTATTTCTAATATATTAACATTTTTGATTAGATTTAATGATTCTATTTTTGCTTCTTTTATAGCTGATTCTGTTTTATAATCACTAAATACTTCTTTTATAAATTTTTGCTTATCCATTCTGCTATCACCTTTTGCATTATATTACAAAAATTTAAAAATTACCATCTTTTTGATAATTTTTCAAAAATTATTTGTTATAATTATATATTAAACGTTATTCTATAGAAAAATCTTTATAGTTTATTAAAATCCTCTTTGCATAATCTTTTGAATTTTCTCTACTGAACAATATATGTTATTTTAGTATAATTTTCCACCTTTTGTAAATACTATCTCAAAAGGAGATTTTCATGAATATTAAGGAATTGTTCTCATATCACCCAAAACAATATTATAACTTTGAATTAAAACCTACTTGTAATGCTTTGCAAAATTTTGAACCTGCACCTAAGCAAAATGTATCATCAAATATAGAATTAAACTTAAAATATATTCAATCAAAATATCAAACAAATATTAACTCTGATATTATGATAAGAACCTTTAATCTAATTGCACAAAATAGAACATATAAAGCTTTTTTAGTTTATATTGACGGTATGGTTGATTCAAAATTAATAAACGATTTTGTTTTAGAGCCACTTATGTTACGCTCATATAGCAATACTTATACAAAAAACAGTAATCAATTAACATCAGAAAACAATTACAACATATCAGTAAAAAAAATGACTAAATTTAATTTAGAAAACTATATTTATGATAGTCTTATCCCTCAAAATAATTTAACAAAAAAAACTGAACTCAACAAATTAGTTGAAAGTGTTAATTCTGGAAATTGTGCTTTATTTATAGATACATTAGAAATTGCTTTTGATATAGATATTAAAGGCTTTAAACAAAGAAGTGTAGACACCCCACAAAATGAAAATATTATTAATGGTCCACAAGAAGCCTTTGTTGAAAATATTAGAGTTAATACTTCTCTTTTAAGAAGAATATTAAATAACGAAAATTTAATAATTGAAAGCATGCAAGTTGGTGAAATCAGTAAAACCCAAGTTGCTGTTTGTTATATGCAAAATATTATTAATCCTGAACTTGTAAAAGAAATAAAATACAGAATTAATAATATAAAATTAGATAGTTTAATTTCATCTGGTCAGCTTGCTCAATTAATTGAAGAAAATGAAAAAATTGATATTCCAACTCTTTTAGAAACAGAAAGACCTGATAAATGTTCTAAATTTTTGATGCAAGGTAGAGCTGTGATTTTAGTAAACGGAAATCCATATGCTATTATTGCGCCAGCTGTTTTAATTGATTTTTTAGCTTCTCCAGAAGATACAAACTTAAAAACCTTATTTGCGAATTTTTTAAAAGTTTTAAGAATTTTGGCATATTTTATTACACTTTTAGCTCCAGGAATGTTTATCGCAATTACTGGTTTTCATCATGAACTATTACCAACTGAGTTATTGTTTTCTATTTTAGCAAGCAGAGAACATGTACCTTTTCCTATAATTTTCGAATTGATACTTATGGAAATTTCTTTTGAATTAATTCGTGAATCAGGGATAAGAGTACCTGCGCCAATTGGTGCAACTCTTGGAATTGTAGGAGCATTAATTTTAGGAGATGCTGCTGTATCTGCTCATATTGTAAGTCCTATTTTAATAATAATAGTAGCTATTACTGGTTTAAGCTCTTTTGCAATTCCAGATTTTGCATTTTCTTTTCATTTAAGAATTTATAGATTTTTATTTACACTTTTAGGTTTTTGTGCTGGATTTATTGGTATTGGAGCAGGATTACTTGTTTATATAAATATGCTTTGTAGTATGAACTCATTTGGTGTAAGTTTTGTGTCTCCACTTACAAGTTCATTGTCTACACACTTAAATAGTTTTTTTATAAAACCTGCTTGGAAATATGAGAAAAGACCTGGATTTATTCAACCAAAAAAGAAGTATGCTCAACCTAAAATATCTAAAAAGTGGAGGTATTAATGGAAAGAAAATTAGGAAACTTTGAAGTAATTAATAGTTTAATAATGATGTCCATTGCAGATATAGTTCTTACATCAGCAGGTATATTAATAAAAGAAGTAAATTCTGCAAGTCTTTTAACCTCATGCTTAATAAGTATTTTAGGAATTTTTATAACTTTTATTATGTGCAAGCTTTCTAAAAATTTTATAGGAAAAGATATTTTAAATATTTCAGAATATTTAGGTGGGAAAATTTTAAAAACTATTGTAGGTTTTGGTTTTGTCATTTATTTCATTTTAATATTAGCACTATTTTTAAGACAAACCTCTGATGCAATGCAACTAATCTATTACCCCCTTACTCATATTATTTTTATTATTGCACTATTATCTATTGCAACAGGTATTATAGCTAACTTTGGAAATAATAGTATATTCAAAGCTACAAGCTTAATTGTACCATTTTTATATACTGCAATATTTCTTATTTTTATTGGTAATACAAAAAATTTTAATATTGATAATATGTTTCCTATTTTCGGAAATGGATTTAATCATTCTTTTATTAAAGGGCTAACAAATATTTTTACTTTTTCGGGTTTAAGTTATTTATTTTTCTTTCCTTCCAAGCTAAAAAAACCTGAAGAAATAACTAAAATTGGTTTGATATTTTCAATTTTAAATTGTGTTTATTTAATATTTTGTGTAGCAGATATATTATTCTTATTTTCAGATACAATGAATCACTCTCAACTTCCACCTCTTTATATTTCTGTAAGATATATTGAGTTCGGTACTTTCTTTCAAAGAATGGATGCTGCATTCATCTTTTTATGTGTATTAGGGCTTATTTCTGCTTTAAATATAAATTTATACTTTATATTAGAAATTTTGAAAAACATTACAAATCTATCAGATAGTAAACCTCTTATATTTCCTTGTTTGCTTACTGCATTTGGAATAGCATTAGGATTAAAACAAGACTCAACTTTGGATTTTTTAGAAAATAGTCTTTCTAAAATTTTGTTTATTGTTTTTACCTTTGTTGTTCCACTAATTATTTTTATAGGAGCATTCCTTAAAAAGAAATTTAAATATAATCCATGAAATATAAATATTTTGTTTTTTGAAAGGAGCCTTTATGAAATCAGTTTTAAAATGGTTCATCATTATAATGACAATAATTATTTTTCTATATGCTTTCTCTTCTTCTTATTATTCACAAAACATTGACCATTTAGATTATGTTATAGCTCTTGGTATAGATAAAATACCTAATAGCGACAATCTAAGTGTTACTTTTGAATTTGCAAATTTAGGTTCTTTTTCAGAAAATGCTTCTTCTGAACAAACAGAACCTATTATAAATACTATTATTGCTCCAACTATTCCTAATGCCTTAACAATTATGAATGCATACATTGGCAAACAATTAAATCTGTCTCACTGTAAAGTAATAGCCTTTTCAGAAGATTTTGCAAAAACTGGTATTTTAGATGAAGTTTCTTTTTTAACTCATAATATTCAGATTAGACCTACAACAAATGTTGTTATAACAGATTGTAATGCTGTTGATTATTTAAAACATTCAACTTCTTCTTTAGAGCAAGTTTTAACAAAATATTATGATATTTTCCCTACTTCAAGTGAATATACTGGATATACTTCTAATATACCACTAGGAAGGTTTTACGAAAATCTATTAGATAAAAACTCTGGTGCTGTATCTATTTTAGGTAGTTTAGTGGAAAATGCGGATTCAAAAAATGAAAATCCATCTTCTTCAAATTCTCAAAATCCTGATGTTTCAACCCCTTCAAAAAGCAATCACACTTCTAAATCATCAGATTCAAATAATACTTCTAAAAAAGAAAATGAATCTACAGAAAATACAATAACAAATACTGTACAAAATACTCGACCAGATTATCAATCTTTTGATCCAAAATCTGCCATATCAGAAGGAGATCGTGGAGCAGAAAATATGGGCCTTGCAGTATTTAAAGATGATAAATATGTAGGAAGTCTATCCACAATAGAAACACTTTGTTATTCACTTTTAAAAGATGAAGTTGATAATTTCGTATTAACTATAACGAGCCCTTTTGATGAAGCAGAAAAAGTAGATATCAAAGTAGGTGATTTATCACAATTAAAAACTGATATTGATATTTCAAAAGATGCACCAGTTATTAATATAAAATTTAATTTAACAGCAGAAGTTATTAATGTACTAGATAATCAAAATACACCATATGATAAAACTTTAGAGAAATTAAATTTTGCACTAAAAGAGTATCTAACAGAAGAATTTAAATCTTACTTATACAAAACATCACGTGAATATAATTCTGATATAAATGAATTTTATAAAATTGCAAAACGTAAATTTATAACTAATTCTGATTTTTCTAATTATGATTGGGCTAATAAATATGAAGCTGCAGAGTTTAATGTTGAATTTAATGAAGATATTATAACTACTTTAATAATACGACATGAAGGAGATAGAGTATGAATACTTTTTCTATTAAATTATTTTTTTCAGAAGTTTGCATAGTTATTTTTTTGCACATGTTATCTTTTGCTTTTTTTGAAATAAAACAAAATAATAATAAATTTGGTGGAATTGTTACTATTGTTTTTTCTTTATTAAGTATTATACTTAGTATATTTGTATTTTGGACAAATTAAAAAGACAGGAAGTAAATTTTGTATGGTTACCACAATCTTATTTTCTGCTTTTTAATTTTATTCAATTATAATTGGTTCTTGCATCCAAAATATTTTATTATCTATCATTGTACATAAATAATAGTATCCACTTTCTTCATAACTGTTAGTTGCTGTAAATTCATTCTCTCCATTTTGATGTTCTACATAAACCCATTTTATGTCCCCAAGTCTATCATAATCTAATAAATTTTCAATCTCGTCAGTATTAAAAACCCATCCATATTTTAATGTTTCAATATTAAGATAGTCTAAATTCGTATATACATTTATAGATATTTTTTTATTTATCTCATCTTTAATTATACTATTTGTATAATATGTAACTGTCAAATTATTCTTACTTGACAAATCTTTATAAATAGTTTCCATATTATTAATATCTTTTTCATAATTTGCTTTTACTTGCCTATACTCTTTATCAACAGCAGATTGCTTACTTTGCAAATACATATTAACACTTACAACTGATGCTAAAAAAAATAAACATGAAACTAATACAAATAAAGTTATTGAACCCTTTTGGCTTTTTATATTCATAGCCTTTCTCCTCTTTCAATTTATTAATTATAAAAACCATTATATTTATTATTAAAGATATTCCTTTTAAATAATTTAGAATTTTGTAGAAAAAAAGCAAGTGTTAAATACTTGCCTTTTTATGTGTTTTGTATTCTATATTTTCTTTTAACTATTGGTTCTGCTGGTGGTATTAATGGGCAATATGTATTATCAGAATTTAAAACTTGAACTTCAACTGTTCTAGTTAAAACATCTGTATAACTATATGTTGCATTTCTTGCTCCTTCATCATATTTTATAGTGAATATATTCGCATACACTTTATCTATTGTAGCTTCTCTTTCAAAACTTTTATTTCTCCCAAGTGATCCTTTAACTATTATCTTCTGTCCAATTTTGTCAAAAATATTTGACTTTAAGTTCAAAATATCTGTTGAGCAAATCATTTTATATCACCCTCTACAATAATAATTTATGTCTAAATTATAACATTCGGGTAGTAAAAAGTCAAAGCCTTGGTAATTGTGTCTTTCAGGGTTTTTGCTTTTATTTCAATACTTTCAGGGTTTCTTTACAATATTGTTACATTTATATTACAAAAATATTACAAAAATGTAACTAGCTGCAAAACAACTATTTATTTGTCTTGCAGCTTCATCTTACCGTTTTGCTCCAATTCCTCCAATACCTCTTCTTCCATCTCTTAGCTCTTTTTCTATATCTTCTATACTGATATAATTAAACTCATCTGTAGTTGCTATTTTTCTTGCAACTTTTAGTGGATCCATAATATCTATTAAAATTCTTGCTGGACTTGATGCAAAATTTGCTCCAGCCTGAATTAATGCTTCAAAATAACTTTGACAAGCTCCTGCAAAAATCATTAAATCTGTATAATAATCTTTTTCAAATCTTCTCGCTTCTCTAACTGTTTCAATAAAAAATTTTGAATTTCTATAATTATATATGTCATAAAATCCATGTTTTTTATTAAACATTCCATCATGTCCTGTAATTACTAAAATATCTGGTCTATAATATTCTAATAGATTATACACAATTTGTGGCTGTCGTTTTTCAGAAACATTTTTTACAATTGCATTTATCCCCATTTTTTGATAATACCTACTAGATTTTTCACTATATCTTTTATCTCCATCTAAATGTAATATTTTTCCTGTAATAGCTTTTATTTGGTTTCGATTTTCTTCTTTTTTTATTCCCTGTTCAAATATGATTTCTTCTTTATTTATTTCTTTAAGTGATATTAATTCTAAATCATTAATATCACTATCTGCAATAATTCTTACAAATAATCCTTCTAAAAGTACATTCTTTTTATCTTTTATGTCTTTAATAATAAAAAATATATCTTTATTGTATGATATTCTTCCGACTATGTCTCCTTTTTTTAATCTTTTCATAATATTCACCTCTCACAGGCTAGTATTATTATATGTCAATTAATGTCGACTTGTGAATTTACTATTATATTCTAAAACATATTCTATTGAATATAATTAAACAAAAGTATTTCAAATGGGGGCATTAGATGAGAAAACTTACTATTGAAGAACGAGCAACAAGACTCGCTCATTATATAATTGAAACAAAAGATACTGTACGAAGTACTGCAAAAAAATTTGGTGTTTCAAAATCAACGGTACATAAAGATGTTTCTGATCGATTATTAAAAATTAATCCTATTTTAGCAAAAGAAGTTAGAGAAATTTTAGATGAAAATAAAGCTGAAAGACACATTCGAGGCGGTATGGCTACTAAATTAAAATATTTGAGAGAAAAACAGTTGTAATTTTAATTTGGGACCGGGTACTTTTTTGAAATTTCAATTTGGGACCCGGTCCTTTTTTGAAAAATGCTACAGATTATATATCTTAAATAATATCTTTAAAACTTGTAATCACATTTGCTCCTTGCTTTATAAGGTCATTCGTTCCTTCAGAGTTAGGAGCATTAATATTTCCGAGGTACAACATATACATCTCTTCCTTGTTCTAAAGCAAAATCAACAGTTATCAAAGTTCCACTTTTCTTTTTGGCTTCAACAACAATTGTTTTTTTACTTAATCCACTTATTATTCTATTTCTAAGTGGAAAATTCATTTTTTCAGGTTTTGTACCTAATGGAAATTCAGATATAATTGCTCCATCATATTTTAATATATTATCTATTAAATATTTGTTTTCAATTGGATATATAATATCTACTCCATTACCTAAAACCGCAATAGTTTTTCCTTTAGCAAATACTGCTCCCAAATGTGAATATTCATCTATTCCCTTTGCTAAGCCACTTACTATATTTATATTTTGTTTTGATAATTCATAACTAATTCTTTGAGCTATATTTCTTCCATATTCTGAACATTCTCTACATCCTACTATTGCGATATTTTCACCATTTAAAGCATTCTTATTTCCTCTAATATATAAACAAACTGGTGGTCCATATATTTCTCTTAATAAAGATGGATATTCATCATCTGCAATTGAAATTATATGAATTTTGTTTTTTTGCATAAATTGTAAATGTATTTTTGCTTTCCTTCTATTTTCTAGATTTAAAATTTCCTGAATTATTTTTTCTGAAATTAAATCAACTTGCATTAATTCCTTTTTTGTTGCATTAAATATATTTTTATTGGTTTTAAATCTTTTTATTAAATTAGAATATTTTTTAAATCCCAAATTTTTTAATAATGATAACCAAACTTTATAATATTGCTCTTCTATAATTCTTCCTCCTTTAAAATAAAAAAATTAGGCATAAAAATAAAAGCTCAAAAACTTCTATTTTTATCCCTTAAACTTCTATTATATTAGCATATTTTAATTTTTTTTTCAACAGAAACATAATATTTTTTCAAAAAACCCTTGAATTTAACTAAAAATTGTGCTATTATATATAAGCAGTTTGAAAATCGAGGCGTAGCGCAGTTGGTAGCGCGCGTGGTTTGGGACCATGAGGTCGCAGGTTCGATCCCTGTCGCCTCGACCAATAAATAGGATTTTTCAAGAAATTCTAGAAAATTTTAGAAAAGTCCAAAATGTGAAAAAGC
>CAMZHI010000047.1 GCA_947306755.1 uncultured Clostridia bacterium
TATAAAAACCCTATTTTGTAAATACTTTTTTGTTAATTATGTAAAGTTTTTCGACATTTTTTTTACATTTTTTTTTATTTTTTTACGTATTTTTTATCTTACGGAAAAAGCATTTAGATTTTTTTTATTTTTAATTTAATTTTTTATTTTATAGCTGTTTGTATTAACATAATTGGTTGATGCTGAGTTGGTTAATTATTAATTATTTGATATAATTTTTATTTTTTACCTATATAAAAAACCTACCAATTTTTATTTGGTAGGTTTTTTGTATGAAATTATTCTTTGTCCCTGTTTTGCATTTCTCCGTCCCCATTTTTCATGTTTTTTTTATTTTTCATTTTCAGTTGTTTCTCCTTTCATTTTTCTATAGTGAGCTTTATAAGACACCTTCCAAATTCATATTGAATTTCCTGTTTTTGGAAGGTGTCCCCATTTTGCATATTTCACTATTTTCAGCTTTGTAATTTAATTATTGGGCATTACCATTTATTTCTATATAATATTTTCGTATTTAAATGTTTTTTCATTAATTTTCTTTAGTTTTTTCATCATTTTATTTTTTACGTATAAAAAATAAAAATTAACTTTTTTATTATTGTATCAAAAATAAGTGCTTATTACAAGTCAAACCTGTTATTTCTGTATTAGTTCTATTCCGAGGTACGAGGAATTTAGTAAAAATTTAAATAAATTGTATTTTAATTTATATATAATGTTACTCTAAATGCGTATCCTGAACCTCCATAAGCTAAGTCATCTGAACATTCACTTGGAGATCCATCAAAACGATTAAAAATTGATAATGAACTATTACATGCTCCTCCACGTATTTGTCTACATTCATTACTTCTATATTCCATACTCAATTCAAAACAGTTACCAGCTAAATCATAAATGTTTTTTGATACATCTGTACTTACACTTCCCGTTAATTGTGGGTTGCTTTTTGTAGTTGTTTTTCTTTGACTATCTCCAATGTATCTACACATGGCATCCCATTGACTTCCATAACATAATGTACTTGTTACACTGCTTGCATTTAAATACATATTTTTTGATAGATATACTGCTCCATATGACTGTCCAAGACTAACCCATTCTGCATCATAATCAAAATATCCAGAATCTACTAGCGAAGAAACATCTGAATTACTTGCTCCCCATGGCACCCAGTTAAATGGTGCTACTCCTTTTTTGCATACTACATTTTGGTCTGTTGATGGACCATTTCTTAACGTAGTGCTGTTTATTCCTGCTTCATATCTTCCAATATAAAAACCTCCATATTTTAAAACTTGTTGTTTCATTGTATTAAATTCTTCTGTTTCTTCTGTTCCGTTTCCATCTGAATATCCATTTGTATATGGTTCGATATAATTACTTGTTGATAATCCTGTTTTTGGATTTCCTGTATTAGTATCAAATTTAGTTCTTACAAGATCATCTTCACTTGATACTGGTATCCATACAAACTGATTACCCATGGAGATATTTGAAGCATTCATATTGTCATTTTCTTTGTCTGAAATCACTAATCCTGAATTATAATCTCCTCCTACATAATAAAAGTCTGCTGGTAACGGTATTGCTGTTCCATTTCCATCTGATATTGCTTTTCCTAGCAATGATGTCCAACTAGAAGGCGTTTTGACAACAGTTCCTGCAGGTGTATCAGCTGTTATTTCTGGTAAATTTTCTTCATTAGAAATTTCATAAGTTACATCTTCCACTGTGATAACCCATGGATTTTCAGTTTCGTCAGATATATTATATCCTGTTCCTTTTGCTCCAAATTCTTTAGTTAATTCTGTATTTAATGCTGAATATGTTAGTAAACCTTCTCCATTTGCTCTAGCAGATAATTCTGCTAAGCGTATTCTTTCTTTTATTTGAACTTCATTACTATATGTTTTAGCTTCTGTTGCTCTTTGCAATATTCCATTATTTCCTGATAACATTGCAATTGATATTCCAGCTAATATTAATAGTACATATATCGTTTTTTACGACAAGACATTATTCAATGGACTGAACTTATAATATATTGTTACATTTTTATCATTATCAATTTCAATTTTCTCAATTAAAGAAGTAAGCATATAAGAAGTTATATTTTCTCTATTTAAGAACTCTGCCATTATTTTTTCATAATCAACTATTTTTCTATCAAAAGTAGTATTTTCAAGTTCTTTTAAATGTTCTTTTTTTTTATCTCTTTCGACGATTTTCTTATTATACATTCTTGCAAAATCTACTTCGCTTATTACCTTTTTTAATTTATCTTCATAAATATTGTCAATTTGAACTTCTAATGCTTTAATTTCTCTAATAGTTTTTTCTTTATCTTTCTTATTACTTAATTCTAATTCGATTTCTCGATTTTGAATATCTACTATTTCTTTAATTTTATTTTTATCTAAATATTGTTTACAGATGTTTTGTATTTCGCTTATTATTGCATTTTCAAGTTTATTGTAATTCATTATATGTGGTGTGCATAGATGTAATTTAGGAGCAGAGGCATAACTTGAACATCTTAAATATCTTGTATGATTTCCTCTACTATCTACTGTTGTACTCATCTTTTTACCACATTCTTTACAAATAACTAAACCTCTTAATAATAAGTCCAATGTTTTCTTTCTTGTGCTTTCTCTGGATTTCATTATTTCTTGCACTGCATAAAACTTTTCTTTATCTATAATTGGCTCGTGTGTATTTTCTACAATGACCCATTCTTCTTTTGGCAAATCAATACTTTTCTTTAATTTGTAATTGATTTTCCTTTTCTTACATTGTACCATATTGCCAATATAGATTTCATTTTGTAATATTCTACAAATAACTTCTCTATACCATCTTGTACTTTGTTTATCCATTTTCATCATTTGAGATGGTGTAGATATTTTTTCTTCTTCTAAAATATAAGTTATTTGAAGTGCAGAGTTTCCTGCAAGATATAAATCAAATATTTTTCTTACAATTTTAGCACATTCTTCATTAATGATTAGTTTATGCTTATCATTTGGATCTTTGTCATATCCAAATGGTGCATATCTTCCCATAAATAAGCCTTGTTCTGCATTCTTTCTTTTAGTTGCTTTTATCTTTTTTGATGTTTCCTTTGCATACATATCATTCATTACTGCTCTAAATGGTAAAGTATCTGCAACTCCATTATCAATTTCAGAATCATAGTTTTCTAAAATACAAACTACTCTTATTTGATTTTGTGGAAATATTCTTTCAATATAGTTACCAAATTCTATATAATCTCTGCCAAGTCTTGAAGTATCTTTTACAATTACCATATTTACTTTTTTATTTTCTATGTCTTTAATCATTCTTTGAAAGTCTGGTCTATCAAAGTTTGTCCCACTAAAACCATCATCAATATAAACATCATAAACATTTAGATTATTTTCTTTTGCATATCTTTCTAATATATCGCGTTGATTTTTTATACTGTTGCTTTCTCCATCTAATTCATCTTCATTGGAAAGCCTACAATACAACGCACAATTATATTTTTCTGGACTTACTAACAATTTAACCTCCTTCTAAAATTAGTAAGTTCCACCTATAATTTATCTATTGACATTTTACATAACTCTCTATGTTTTGTCAATAACAAAATAGGTGGAACTTTTAAAATTCACTTATTAAATTTCATATTTCTATATTTTATTTATTTGTAAATTATAAAATACTTTAAATACTTTTTCTATTGATTTTTTAACATCAACAGAACTATTTTCTTTGAACTTGTTTATAATAACAAATTCATCTTTTTTCTTATTTTTATCTTTCATATATAAATACCTGTACCTTTCTTGTAAACGCATTTTACATTTTTTTAGTTTAGAGCAAAAAAATATACCTTGACTAATTCAAAGCATACCAACTACACATATATTCTATTACTTTTAATACTATTTGGATTAACTATATTACTAACTCTTTTTGCTACATTAAACCCTGCAACTATTTTATCTTTTAATATTAAATCACTTGTATTTTCATCATAGTCGTATGCACTTCTGTTCCATTTTGCATATTTTTCATCACTTACTTGTCTTTTAGTAGATAAGAATTTGTTATCATTATTTATTTGTACCAATAATTTCTGATAATCTTGTTTTTCTTTTTCTCTTTTGCTTTGTGCATATATTCGCTTTTGTTCTTTCTGCTTTTCTCTGTTTTCTTGCTTTCGTGCCTCTTTTTCTTCAATATATCTTGAATCTGTTTGAATTATTCTTGTTATATATGGCATTTTTACATCTAATTTGTTTGCAATATCTGTTGGTCTTAAATGCTGATTGTAAAATAATTCAATTATTTTGTCTTTTGTTTCCTTGCTGTCTGATTTTCGTTTTATTTTGCTCACCTCCGTCCTTTTAAAGATTTTCTATCTCTTGCAAACTACAATTTTACACCTTAAATATATAACAAAATTTCAAATAATTATTTTTTGTGTTGTTAATAGTCTGCTTAAAATCTTAAACACATTGATATTACAATACTTTAAACTTATTTAGTTAATTTTTTATCTACAACTTTTAGCAATAAGTTTCGAGAAAAGTATTGTAATTATATCTTTATTATAGTATAATATTATTAGAATGTCAATAACAATTTAATATTTTTTATAAATTGTTTATATTTTTTATAGAATATGACATTCGAGAGAGGAGCTTAAAACTATGGAATTACCAGAAGTAACCTTTTTTGAAGATTTCTATTTTTGGTTTAATACTGAAACAAAAAAAGAATATTATTCTACACCTTTATATTTTTATAAAGCTGATTTCCATCTAGATTATGATAATAAAGTTAGAGATGTATATTATAAAGAAACTGAATTAACAGATAATGGATTAAAACATCCTGCTAGTTTATACTTTCCATTTCACGAAAGGCTAGGAATGTTATTATTAAGATTTCTAAATGCTGACTTATCTGATTTTGAAAAAGCAAATAAAACATTCTTCTATGCTTATGGATTCGAAGTATTAAGGGATTTAGATAAAAATTATAAATTTGAACTAAAACAAAATTATGGTAGCAATGAAGAATATTTAAAGCAGGCAACTAAAATATTTGAAGATTTAAAAGAAAACTTATTAGATTTACAACAAGAACTAATAAATGCAGTTACATATATTTATAATTTAGATAACAATAAAACACTTGAAAAATATACATACTCTGAAAGATTTGCAGTTTATTTAATAAAAAGAATGGGCAAATTATATACATACTATAAAAATGACTTTATTATGAGAGATAGCTATTCAAGAAAATATCAAGAAATTGGAAACAATAGCGAATATGATTTATTAGAAACATTACAAAATAAAAATCAAGTTCTTTCTATGAGTGATACACATAAAAGTAATGATCTAGCTAGTATTTGTTATGCTATACTTGAAGAACTTTCGAAAACACCTAATTACCCAATTAAAAAATGTCAAAATTGTGGAATGTATTTTATACCAACATCAAAGGTAGATGAGATTTATTGCGATTACCCAAAAGAAAACTCAAAAACTTGTAGAGAATTAGGAGCATTTCAATCTTATACTGAAAGATTAAAACAAAACAAGGCTATGGGTGAATATAGAAGAACATATCAACAAAAATTTATGCAACTTAGAAAAGATAAAGAAAACAAGAAACTTGCAAAAGACTTTGAAACTTGGAAAAAACAAGCTAAAGAAAAAATAAATGATATGAAAAAGGGCAAACTTACTGAAAATGAGGTTTATGAATGGATTATGAATAATAAATAGCTACAAAAAATAAGTGAACTGGAATATTTTTATTATATTTCAATTCACTTATTTTTTGCTTGGTACATATTCAATAATATCTGTAATTTTACATTTCAGATAATCACATAATCTAGCAACAACAAATATATCAAATCTTACTAACTCGCCTGTCATCATTCTTTTTAGAACTTTAAAATCTGTATTCGTATCTCTCATTAGCTTATTTATACTAATATTTTTCTTTTTTAAAACATCTTCAAGTTTGAATAAATATTCGCCCTTTTCTATCTTTAACTTTACCATATAGCACTCCCTAAAAAATATTTACAAAATTATTATATATTTTTTATAAGGTACTTGACTATTGGTTGTATAACCAGTATAATGTATATATAAATTTTATAAAAATTTTTCACAAAAGTTATTGCACGAAAAATAGTAAACTGCTATAATATAAATGTAAAAATTAAAGAGACAAAGGATGGCAAAACAAATGAGCAAAATCGCTGAAAGTATTGATTTTCTATATATATATATATATATATATTACAGGCTTAAATTTATAAATCGTTTATATAAGCATAAGGCTATTTTTCCCTATGCATTTTTGATGAACTCAAAAATGTTTGTGTAAAAATAGTCTTTTTGTTGTTTAGTTTTGTTTTTAATGTTTAAACTATAATAATAAAATTTTGTTATTAATGTTTAATATATTAATAAATCAAATTTATTAAGAAATGGAGGTGAATTTTGAGATGAAAAATCATGTAAAAAAATCTTTGAAAGCCAGTAATGGTATTACTTTGATAGCTTTAGTTATTACAATCATTGTCCTTCTAATTTTAGCTGGAATATCCATTTCTATGCTATCTGGAGAAAATGGGATTTTACAGAAAGCAACGACTGCAAAGGAAAATACAACTAATTCACAAATTACTGAAAGAATACAGCTTGCTTATCATGCAGCATTGACAGGAGGACAAGGAAGTTATACAAAAGATACATTGATGGCTGAATTAAAAAAAGAATTTGAAACTGATTATGATGTTGATGACTCTGATAATAAAAATTGGAAAATGAAAGCACATGGACAAGAAATAATAATTCCAGCAGGAAAAGAAGATAATAGTAAAATAACTATAAAAGTTGGTACAACAAATTTAAAAGAAGTTTCAAATCTAACAACATTATATGGGGAAACAACAGATTTTACATCAGTAGATGGAGTAGAGTGGCAGTTATTTTATGATGATACAGATTATATATATATTATAGCAAAAGATTATGTATCAAGCGAAACACTACCAAGTGAATTAGTAACACAAGAAGGACAATTCACACCAAATACACCATATTGCAAAGCATTTTCAGCATATGATGTTAATGCAAATCCACAATATTTTGGTACAATAATGGAAAATACGCCATGGAGTAATGGAGCAGAATCAAATACGATAACAGAAAATTCACAAACAAATAAATACTTAAAATGGGTAAATAGCTCACTAGCAACAACAAAAAACAATTTAAATATGAAAGCGGTAGCATATATGATGGATACAAGTAAATGGAGAAATTTTGCAGGAAATACAAATGGGGTATATGCAATAGGCGGACCTACACTAGAGATGTTTACTCTATCTTATAATGCAAAACATGATACAAAACTTGGAACATACGGGACGAGCGCTGAGGATATAACATCTACAAATGCAGATACGAATGGATATAAAGTAAAAAGTGGAACAGACTCATGGGCAATAGGTGTACGGATTAGATACATCTTCTGACAATATGTGGGTAATAACTGATAGTACAAAATCATTTGCATATTGGATAGCATCCCCATCTACAGGTGCAGGAGGAAGTGACTTTGTAATGGAAGTGTCATCTGGTGGATGGCTTACATGCACAAATGTATTTTCTTATAATGGATTTCGCCCATTAATTTCAATTCCAAAATCTAGTCTTAAATAATTACTACTTGGAGAGATGATTTTATCTCTCCAAATCCATTTCTTTTTCTCTATCTTCCATTTTTACTTGCTTTTCAGCATTCAATAAAATATGATTTTCTCTTTCAAAATCTCGAACTAAATTGTCTTCTGCTCCCATATCAAACTTTTTGCAAATCCAATGAATAAATTTATCTATGGTTTCATGAAATTTATCAATAATTCTATGAAGTTTTTTATTTTCTTTTTCTAATCCCTTAATTTTGTTCTTGTATTGCCATTCTATGTCAAATTCTTTTTTCTTGTAATCATTTTTTATTTGCTCTACTTCATTGTGCAAATTCTCATTATCTTCCATAATTTTATTTCGTTCTTTTTCATATTTTGTTGCTTTTTCTACCATTTTTTCTTGTCTTAATAATTGTTGGTACATTAGCCAATTGTCTTGATATAATTTATTTATTAAATCATCTTTTGGTTTTATAATATCTTCTAAAATCTTTTCATCTCTCTTTTTTGACCATCTTGCTATTTTAATATCATCAATATCTGGAACATCTGGTAATTCTAATTTCATATTTTTCAAAATTTCTTTTGTTTGCTTGAAATTAGTTATTTTCTTAAATTCTTCAACAGAATAATGTTCTCTATTTGTTTCTTCTTTTGGCAAACCTCTTTGTAAATCAAATCCATTTTCTACCATATATTTATAAAAAGCATCTTGTAATTGTCTGTAACTATCTTTTGCTTTCCAAAATTCACTACAAGCAAGTTTATCAATAGGATTTCCTTTTTTATCTATAGTATGAACAACAGGCAAAAAAATTAAGTGCATATGAGGTGTTTGTTCATCTCTATGCACTACGCTAGATAAAATATATTGTTCGCCTAAATCTTTATATTCACATACAAATTTGTATGCAGTTTCAAAAAATCTTTTTGTTTCTTCTTCTCCTATATTTTCAAAATAATCGTGATCTGATGTTATTATATATTCACAAGCTATATTGCTTACAGTTTTTATTTGCCCTTTCAAATTATATTTTTCTCTTATTCTGTCAAATTCTTTTTCATAACTATATTGTGGAGATTTTAGAGAATAGTTTAAATATGATTTTTCTTTATCTATATTTTCATTTGAATAATTTTTATTTCTTCTTTCATTGTGTCTAAATATTCCCTTTAAATTTTCTCTTTTGTATTTTGTGTTTCTTATAATTGCATAACTCATTTTAAATCGACCTCCTCGTTTAAATTTTTTCTTCTTTGACTTGCTAAATAATAAGACATATTATTTCTAAAATTCTGCTCTTTCTCATTTGTCTTGTAACACAACTACAACACTTTTTTCACGCTATCGCTAAAAGTGTTTGTTGTGGCAGGAGTTCCTGCACCCTTTTGCCTAAAAAATACTACTTCGTTTTTTTAGGTTTTAGTTAAAATTGCCACTGGCAACTTTAATTTAAAAAACAGCCATAAAAGTAACATTATCTTCTTTTACAGCTGTTTTCCTATATGCAAATACTATAACTTATGCAATAATATCTGCATTTGCATATAATTTAGTAAAGTCATAGCCTGTATAATCTCTTTCTTCAAAATTAGCCTTTGACTTTTTACAATTTTGTTTTGTGCTATTATATTTATTTATATTTTTATTATTATATTTATTATCCTTAACATTTTCATCAATAGGGGTATTAACATTTTTGTGGAGAGGGTATTGTACTTTTTGTAAATAGGTATCATCACATTTTTGTATTGGAATTAGCTTTCTCATTTCTACTTTTTTACTTTTTTCTTTGTATATCAATTCAATATTGATATAATTTTTGTCTTTTAATGAATTTACTAATCTTGATACTTGTGTTATTGTTATATTTAATAATTCACTTATAGTTTTATTTGTGCAATAGCAATAATTGTTTTCTTTGCTTAAATATATTATTATTGCATATATTATTTTTTCTTTATCACTTAATTTTTTATCCGTTAATATTTCTATTGGTATCCATATACCTTTTAAATTTAAGTTACACATTCCCTCACCTTCTTCCTTTCATTCGCTTTATTTTCAATTTTAAGACATTTTTATTTAATTTTGGTATAAGTTTATATCTTGATAGGTGTAGATAGAAAATTTCATCAAAAAAATAACACTAGACTTCTTTAAAAATCTAATGTTATTTTTATTTTAATTTGGCAACCACCGTTTCCAAATTTACTAATTACTCTATATTATATTTTTTCATCAATTCTTTTGCCTTATTTACACCTGTTTCAGTTAAATAAGTAGATTTTGCTTTGTGTGTACTTCCACCAATTAAATTCTCTTCTTCCAAAGAATTTAAAATATCAAAATCATAACCTTTCCAAGCCCTCATACATTCATCTCCGAATATGTCTTTTTCTTTCCAAGATGTTAAATATAATAAAAGCAATGTTAGCTCTTTTATTTTTTCTTCCATTACTTGCCACTTCCTTTATTATTTTTTATAATCCATTCTCCTTTTCTTGTAGTTCCTTTTCTTTCAATTATTTTCATATCTTTTAATTGTTTCATATTTTTCTTTATAGTATTTGATTTTAATTCAAGTATATTTGCTATTTCATCAATTTTTATTGTGCTATTTTGCAATATTATTGAGATAATCTTTTGTTGTGTTTCAGATAAATCTATTGGTGGATTTATTGGTTGACTTATTGGTGGATTGATTAGTGGATTTTGTGATTTTGTAATTAAGATTAATGTTGTTCTGTTTGGATTAAAAGACTCTTTTATTTCTGGTAATATCCAGCCTTTTTCTTTCCAAACATTGTTAATCATAGGCAATCCAGAACCTGCTCTTTCTCCATATCCTAAATGCGAAAACATTTTATGCAATATTGGATTTCTTGGATCACTTTGTCCACCTTTTAAAGCATCTTCTATTGGTATTCTCATACATCCAGGATTTGCAAATTTAAAATAATTTTCTCTTTTTTCAACAACAATACTTCCACTTTCGTCGTATTGGGTATGGATTAAACAATTTGAAAGTGCTTCACGAATACAGGCGTGAACTGGTGTATCATCTATTCTCATTAAATCTTTATCTAATGCAAAAGGAACTTCTATATCTGCTGTTAGTCTATTTACAATTTTCTCAAAGAAATCCCATAAATTACCAGTCCATCCATCATCCCAAGATGTAATTCTATTTGCCCATCTTTCCATATTACTATCATCTTTAACTTCTCTATAATCTAAAAAGTAATTTGGAAATATCTCTACTATATCTTTTTCTTGTCCAAACATCAATAAGCCTGCTATTGTTAATTTTTTTGTTTTTCTATCTACTGCATTTAGCATATATAAAAATTCTTCATCATCAATTTTATTCCATTCGTGCGATTCTCCTTTGTGTATTCTAAATCTAATTCTATAATCTTTTAAAGTTTCTTTATTTATATTGTTAATATCATATTCCTCTAATACAATTCTATCTTTTGTTTTCTCATTGGCTTCACTTATCATTGCTTTTACTTCATATTCTGCACATTTAAAATCTCCTTCGTGAAATCTTTTATATGTTCCTAAAATTGGATTATTATTAATATATATTGGCTTATTTTTTCTATTTGCTCTTGGAACTCTTATTACAATAACTTGTTTACCTTCTATATCAAAAATTTTTACATCTTCATCATCTAAAACATTATAACTTACTTTTTCTTTATTATTTATAGTATTCCATAAATCTTTTAAAATTTGATTTGAATTTTCAATACCCTCTATTGTGCAAATATTATTTTCTTTGTTTTCTTTTATTCCTAAAACAATTATTCCACCTTTTGAATTACAAAATGCTGAATAAGTTTCCCACAAAGATTTTGGTATTTTATTTTTTGATTCTTTAAATTCTATCTCTTTATTTTCTCCGATTGACAACATTTCTATAATTGAATTTTTATCCATATTCTAGTCTCCTTTCAAATTTCGCAGACGCGTCTGCAAAATTTAGTTTGTTTTTCCATATTATACCATCATTTTTTATATTTTTCATTATTTTTTCAAAAAAGATTAAATTTCTTCTTCAAATTGGTCAGACACATCTGACCAATTTGCTTACTGATATATAATCTCATTTGTGATTATCTCTTCAACTCTATTTTTAATGTTATTCATAGCTTTAACCCATTCCATTTGATTTTTTGTTTTTAATTCTTCATTTACATTTTCTTTTTCAGCAATTTGTTTTATAATCAAATCAACTCTTTCTCTACAAATGTCATCAATATCTAGTAAATGACTTGTTAATTCATTTTCAATTAGCATTATTGAGTATTCTGCTTTTTTATGTTCTTTCAAGTATCTATCTCGCATTCTCCCATATTTTCCTACATTCCCTGTTCTTCTTGGTTTTGGTAGTACAATATTTGGAATATAATAACCATTGACTAAATTATATTCAATTCCTGTTCTTTCATCAATAATAGTTTGTTTTAATTCTTTATTTTCCATTTTTTAATTCTTCCTTTCTTATTTTTAACTAAAAAAATAGAATTATTATCTTTTTCAATAACAATTCTATTATAAGTTTATATAAATCATAGGCTGAAACCCACTAAATTACTAATATTTTTCTTCTTGTCATAAAATACTCTATTTACAATTATAGTTACTACTAATGCAATTAATGTGATACCATTTGACATTTTTTTATTATTTTTCATATTTATTTCTCCCTTTTTATTTATTCTTGTGTGTTATTCTCTTTAATTAATAGTAATTAAATTATTCTTGTGATTTATTGCCAAGCTTTTTTCATTGGGGACTGTCCCCAATGAAAAAAGTCATATTTTCTCAAACTATTCTTCTTCTTCATTATCTACAAGTTCTATGCTAACAACTTTTCCTCCATCATTAGTCCTCATTAAAGTTACACCTTGAGTTGATCTTCCTAATATACTTATTTCATTAACATGCATTCTAATAATTGTTCCTGTAT
>CAMZHI010000048.1 GCA_947306755.1 uncultured Clostridia bacterium
AATTAATACCCTTCCTTTCTTAAGGCACAAATTGGTTTGGAAAAGAATTAAATTTTGGCAAGGCAAAATCTTACGCAAAAAGCGGAGCATACTTTGTGTATGTGAGCATTTTTAAGTAAGATTTTAACACAGCCAAAATTGTAATTATTTTTCAAACTTATCCTCCTATTTTACTTTTTCATTCCTATTGTAGTCTTACAAATTAGTTTATCAAAAATAATTAAAAATGCTGGTAATGCACATATAACAGTTAACATACTTACTATTGCTCCTCTTGACATCAATGTACATAAAGAGCCTATCATTTCTATCTTTGAATAAAAGCCTACTCCAAAAGTCGCACCAAAGAAACATAATCCACTAACTATTATTGAGCTTATTGATGTACCTAAGGATTCTTTTGCAGCCTCTTTTTTATCTTTGTTCTCTTTTCTAGCATTAATATATTTGTTTGTTATTAATATAGCATAATCAATTGTTGCACCTAGTTGAATTGTTCCAATTACTATTGATGCAACAAATGGTAATGTAACATTTGTATAATATGGAATACCCATATTAATAAATATGGCAAA
Source organism: uncultured Clostridia bacterium (assembly GCA_947306755.1). GTDB lineage: Bacteria > Bacillota > Clostridia > TANB77 > CAG-508 > CAG-269. Next base: position 576 of record CAMZHI010000048.1, read on the forward strand.
TTCAATAACTGCAATTAAAATTACTGGTAATGATATTGATTTTAATACAAATAGCATTATTATAAATATTACTGCTATTGATGTTATATTTACACTATTAAAATCGTGATCTGAAATTTCTACCAAGTCCTTCATTAAAGGACCTTCTCCTGCTAAAATAGCATTTTCATCATAACCCTTAATAATATTTGTTAATTCTTTTACCTGTTCATTTAATTCGTCTGTAGCTATTTCGTATTTCGAATTTATTAATATCATTTGATATTTATCACTTTGAAATACATCTATTAAATCTTGAGGTAATGCTGTTTTCGGAATTCCAATACTTCCTAATTTAGAGTAGCCAATAGCCCATTCAATACCTTCTATATTTTCTATTTTTTCTATCATTTCATTTGCCTTGTATTCAGGCATATTCTTATCTACTAATAGCATTTCCATAGAAGCCATATTAAAATCTTCTTTTAATGAATTATTTGCTTGTATACTAGATAGGGTTTCTGGTAAAGATTTATCTAATTTATAATATACTTCTGTATTTCTATATCCATAAAATGCAATTGGTAATATTACAATAAATAAAACTGCAATTACAACATAGTGTTTTATTATAAAATCTCTTAAATGTGTAAATCTAGGTAGTATTTCTTTGTGTTTTGTCTTTTCAATTAATTTATCACATTCTAATATCATTGCTGGTAAAATTGTAACTACTGAAATAACTCCAAATAGAACACCTTTTGCCATAACTATTCCTATGTCTTTTCCAAGTGTTAAATTCATACTACATAGTGCTAAAAATCCTGCTATTGTTGTAAGTGAACTTCCAAGTACCGAAGTAAATGTTTTTGTAATAGCATTTGCCATTGCATTTTCTTTACTAGATGTATTATTTTTTTCTTGCACATAACTATGGTATAAGAATATTGCAAAATCCATTGTAACACCTAACTGCAGAACTGCACTTATTGCTTTTGTTATGTAAGATATTTCTCCTAGGAATATATTTGTACCCATATTGTATAAAACTGCAATACCTATATTTAGTAATAATAAAATTGGTACAAAATATGAATCTAATGCTAATTGTAAAATTATCAAACATAGTAAAACTGCAATTACAACATATATAACAACTTCTGAATCTGATAGATCCTTTGTATCTATTAAAGTTGCAGTCATTCCACTAATTTTACATCTTTCATCTGTCAATTCTCTGATTTTTTGAACAGAATTAATTGTTTCATCTGATGATATTTGTTCTTTAAAAGTTACTAGCATTATTGTTTTGTTTTCATCATATAGCATGTCTTGCACTTTATCTGGCAACATATTTTTTGGTACCTCTGTTCCAAATAAATCAGCTGCACTAATTACTTTTTCAACATTGTCAATTTCTTTTATTTTGTTTTCTAACTTTAAGATATCTTTATTTTTCATGTTTTCCAATATAACTACAGAAAACCCACCCATATCAAAGTCTTCTGATAATATTTTTTCTCCTTGTACTGTTTCAATGTTTTCTGGCAAATATACTAAAATATCATAATTAATTCTTGTTGATTTCATTCCTAATATTGCAGGTATTAACAAAATAAGTGCAATAATAAGAATTATCTTTCTATGTTTACATACAAAATTTCCGAATAGCATTCATTTTATACTTATCCCTTCTTTCTGACCAACGGTCATTTTTCATTATAGCACAATCTGTAACAATCTGTCAATCATTATTAATAAATTTTCGTTTTTTCTTTATTTACTGTAGTTTAACCTTTTATTTGAATTTTCACAATTTTCATACAACATATTGACTAATCGTACAAAATATGACATAATATTATTCGAAGGGAGAATATATCAAATGACACAGGAATTTTCAAATGATAAAAAACAAAGATTATTAGATACTGCCTTTTCATTATTTTCTGATAAAGGCATAAAAAACACTTCTATTCAAGAAATTGTAGATAGTGCTAATGTTGCAAAAGGTACTTTTTATTTATATTTTAAAGATAAATATGAACTTCAAGATATTTTAATCACAAAAAAATCAGAAAAATTATTTAATGATGCTTTAAATGAACTTAGAAAAAACTATATTCAGAACTTTTCTGATCAAATAATCTTTATTATAAATTATGTAATTGATGAATTAAAAAAGAAACCCTTGCTTTTAAAATTTATTTCTAAAAATTTATCTTGGGGTATTTATAATAAATCAATTATAAAAATATATGATAATGGAGAAAATAGCGAATCGAGTTTTTACAGTTTATTTTTAAAGGGTGTAAAAGAAAATAATATTAAACTAGAAAATCCAGAAGTAACACTTTTTATGATAATAGAACTTGTTAGTTCTACATGCTTCACTTCTATTTTAGATAAAAGACCTCTTCCTATTGATGAATATAAGCCCTATTTATATAATGCTATTAGACAATTTATTAAATAATTTATATATATTAAATAAGGAAATGATTCTATATAAAATCATTTCCTTATAATATTATTTAATTTCAATATGTTTTGCTTCTGGAAGTTCTTTTCTTTCTTCTTTTTTAGGAATACAAATCTTTAGTATACCATTTTTAAATTCAGCACTTACATCATCTTCTTCAATTTGCTCTCCTACATAAAAACTTCTTGAACAATGTCCGTAATATCTTTCCTTATGAACATATTTGCCCTTTTCTTCTTTGTCATCTTCTTTCTTAACCTCAGCTGTTACTTCCAAATATCCATCTTTTAATGATAGATTGATGTTTTCTTTTTCATATCCAGGAAGATCCATTTCAATAATGTATTTATCTTTTTTGTCTCTTATGTCTGTTTTCATTATTGTACTTTCTCTTCTAATTGGAAAGAAATCATCTCCTTCAAAGAAATCTCTGAACAAATCAAATTCGTTCCTTTTTCTTGGTATCATCATCATAAAAACCACTCCTTTTACAAAATAATTTTTTATGTGTTGATACTCTATTTCAAGGGTATGCACATATTTGTAATTCTCATTACATTTATATTATATCACTATTTTTAGCAATGTCAAGTATAGAGTGCTAATTTTTTTAAAAATTCTCACCTAACCTTTCAATCGTTCCATCTTCCAAATAAGACGCTATATGTCCATCACAGAACCTTTCTCCCCTTATTATAAAAGTTAGATATGATAGTGTTTCTTCTAATGATAATTCCTCTATTTTTTTATATTTATAAATTTTATAATTATCCAAATAGTTATAATCTGCCAATTTTAATCTATAAAACTCGTGTATCCAGTTATTAACTTCCTCATCATATAAAGGAAATCTTAACTGAATAACGCCATCTTCTCTTTTTTTAGGCTCTTTCCATTCAACTTTTCTTGATTTTAACTTTGGTAATTTTTTTGCATTTTCTTTTAAATTTTTTTCATCTTCAAATTTAAAATTATATTTATCCCAATTATTGTATATTTCAAGCTCTTTATCTCCAAAACATACAAAATATATTTTATCAAACTTATCTTCTACTTCTTTAGCCATTTCAAAAGCATAATCTCTACCCAATTCAATAGGGCAACCATATATACCAGTTCCTATACAAGGAATAGCTATTGTTCTAATCTTATTTTCAATTGCAATTTTGAATATATTATAATAACAGTTTTTGAACAGTTTTTCTCTGTTATGTTCATTTTTATAATCATTCCATATTGGAGCAACTGCATGAATTATATATTTTGCTTTTAAATCATATCCCTTTGTAATTACTGCTTCTCCTGTATTACAATAACCAATTTCTTGGCATTCCTTATCTAAATCAAAACCTGCTTTTCTGAAAATTGCTCCACATACTCCACCACCTCTTAATAATGATGTGTTAGCTGCATTTACTATTGCATCTACTTCCATTTCTGTAATATCAGCTTTTATAATTTCTATGCTCATACTATGACTCACCTCAATTCATAATGAATTGTAAACTATATTCTTATCCAAAATAAGTTTTCATAGGGTAAAATTTTAATCCATTAACACATTGTTCTGTATTTGTATCAACAAATCCCAAGTGTTTATATACATCATGTGCATATGGAGAAGAATTTACAGTAAAAAATCCTTTATCATTTAATGACTTAATTTTATCATATAGTTTTCTTCCTATTCCCTGTTTATGATATTTACCATCTACAAAAAATAACGCAATGTGAGTAATATCTTTTGTTGCAATAACTCCTAATATTCTATTGTTTTCATCAAATGCACCATAAAAATCTCTTGCTTCAATCCAAGCAGTATCATCAATAGCTTTTCTAAATTCCTGTATTCCTTCTTCTGTATAATCTGGTGCTTCATATTCCAAAAATACTTTCCACACCAAATCTATTGCTAATTTCATTTCTTCATTTAATATTCTTTTTATTACCAAAATAATCATCTCCTAGATTGTGTCAAAGGGAGCCGTCCAGTAGGAGTTAATTAAGTACACTTTATAAAATTTAGATTTAATTACAGTTTGAGAGATATAAAATATAGTCCTAAAAAGTAGTAGAATAAATTTTAAGGAGTTTTAAATTATGAGTTATGAAATTACATATCGAAAGGTTGGGAACTTTTATATCCCAAATTTAGCTTTTCCTAAAAGCAAATATTCAGATTATAAATTAAGTAAATATGGCAGAATGAGAGCTAGATATTTAAAAGAACATAAAAAGGCAGAATATACTATTTTACTTATTGGTGGTAAATTAGATGAGCATTTATATAATACAGATATTGAATGTAAAAAGAGATTTTACCTTTTAATGAAACAATTTGCTGAAAAAGAAAATATTACAGAAGAATTAAAGGCTACAAATCAATTAGAATGGGTACAAAAAATGAATGCTATTCAAAACTCTGTAGAAGAAATTATATTTAAAGAATTAATATTTGTGTAGGAGGAATAAGAAGAAATGGAAGATTTAAAATTATATGATATAGACTCAACTGAATTAAATGAGTTAATTGATAGTAAAAGGATTGAATTAAAACATAAAAATTTAGAATATAAGAAACTTACAGACAAAGTTTCAGAAATTATGGAGAATTATCCTAATGTTTTAGCACTTATTGAAGATAATGAAGTAAATAATTTAAATGAACACGAATGTCAAATGTTACAAAAGCTAATTAAGTTAAATATGAGAATGACAACTTATGAAGATAGGGAGATATTTTTTCTTGGTGCTAAAGAAAACTATTTTTATTTTAAAAACTTGGATTTGATTAAAGAATAATTATGGTAACAACAATACAGCGAAAATCTTTTTCTTGATTTTCGCTGTAAAACATTTAGTATAGATATAATTCTGAATTTTTTTGGGTTTGCAAGTTTTTAATTTACAAATATATAGCCGACCTAAAGCCTATTCCAAAACCGTATGAGGCAAATGTCTCGTCTCCGTGAACACGCTCTATTGGATATAACCCACTTGACAAGAAGTTTTGACCACGATAAACAGGGTACTCATTGAAGACTTCCGTAGTTAACTCACCTACATTTCCAGTGAGGTCAAATATATTATTTGAAACATTCCTCGTTGGTGCAGCCCCTGTTGTTAAAAGAACTGAGGTTCCACCAGGCTTTGTATATGAATCATTAACTGCTGTATATGTATTTCCACGGTCATTACTATATTGGGCTGTTGGGGAAATACTAAAACTATTATCATTATCTCTAGTGTTTCCCCAGCTAGAATCACATCTAGAAAGATTACTCAAGCTCTTATTATTTGTATTTACTAGCCACCCTAATATTCTATCCCATGTAGCACCTGTCGGCAATGTACATGTAAATGATGTTCCTGTATACATGCTTTCAGCAAGACCTTTTGCTTGACTTTGAGTAATATTGTTATATGGTGTTTGGTTAGCTTTAGATGTAGGCACACCATTTGCAGTTTTTATAGTATCAGCTGAATCATTTTTATTTGCAGACGTTCGTACTGTTGTTGCACCAGCTTCGTATCTTGCTATATAAAAACCTCCGTTTGCGTTTACGCTGTTCACATAATTTGTTGTATCTGTAAATTTTCCTGTTTTAAAGTAATTTTTTATACTATTTTTTGAGCTTTCTATACTTGACTCTGTTACAACATGTCTTTGTCTAAATGCTGCTATATATTGTTCTTCTGTTGTTACACCCATTCTTTGATATAATGTTGCTACGTCTTTTGGATTTCCATAGTAACCTTTTGCTTCTGCTATCCCTTCGTCTGAAGTAATATATTCATCTGTATATTTATTAAGTGCTTCCGTTAACTTTTGATCGTATTCATCTAATTCTTCTTTTCCACTTTTTTCACTAAATCTGTCTTGTGCATATAAGCTTCTTACTGTTAATTTTTTACTTTCTGTTACATTTGCTGTCATAACTTCTACTTGATATATTCCATTCGTTGTTGGTGTTATATTTAAGTTGTTATAGCTTTTTCCACTAACTGAACCTATATTTATTTCATTTCCCTCTGGGTCATATAGTTTTATTCCTGTTATATCCTCGTTTGTAGATTTTACTTTTAACTGTATCTTTTGGTTAGCTTCTACTGGCACCCACACAAATTCATTTCCATTATTTTTGTCTTTTATTATATATCCAGTATCTATTGTTGTACCACTGACATGCTCAAATATGCTTGAATCTGGATTTGGCGGTGTTGTATCATTTACTGTTGTTCCAACAATCGTTAGTTCAATTTTTAGTGTATCTTCATCTCCTCCATCTTCGTTTGATTTAGCAAAACTTGTAAAACTTCCATCAGTTGTATTAATTACCGCATTATATCCTTTATAATTCGCCACTTTAATATTATTTCCACTAGCTGTTGCAGTTGTTGAACCATCTTCTTTTTTCAATTCTTTTTGTAACTCTTCTGCCTTTTTGTTTATATTCCAACCATTTACTATTCCTTCTGTTTGAACACTATTCCAAGCCAATCCAATTTCTTCTTTTATTTGTGCCTCACCTGTTTTTGTTTTGGCTTCTGTAGCTCTTTGAAGAATACCGATTATTTCCGACTCAACATAGAAATAGAAATTCCAGCGAGAATCAATAACACAATAATCGAAATAGCCAAAGCTATCAAAGTTATACCACTACTAGTTTTCAAGGATTTTTTTATATGATTTTTCATTTTGATTTCACCTCCATTTCTTCATAGAATTTGATTTATTAATATATTAAACATTAATAACATAATTAAACAACAAAAAGACTATTTTTACACATACATTTTTGAGTTTCTCAAAAATGCACAAGAAAAAATAGTCTTGTACTTATATAAATTTTTTATTAAATTAAAGTTTTTACAATATATATATATATACAACTGCAAGGGTTTGCTCGATTTTGTTCATTTGTGATTACTTCCTTTGTTCTTTAATTTTTACATTTATATTATAGCAGTTATCTATTTTTCTTGCAATAACATTTTTTGATTTTTCTAAAATTATTATAGTCAAAATGTAACTATTTGTCAATAGTCATTTCATAACTTTTTTATAATATTTTCAGAGGTGGAAATATATGTTAAGAATTAAAGATATGAGAGAAGATAAAGATTTGTTACAGAAAGATGTTGCTGATTTTTTAAACATTTCACAAACTAATTATAGTAAATATGAATTAGGTAAAATAAATATACCTATAAGTACATTAAAGAAAATGGCTATATTTTTTGATACTTCAATAGACTATTTATTAGGACTGACTGATGAAATAAAACCATATCCAAGAAAAAAGTAATATTAGATCTAGTTTTAAAAAATTATGTAAATTGTTATTGACAAAGCCTATATTTCGTGGTATAGTATAAATACCATTTAATTATGGTAACTGAAAAATTAAATAATGACGCATATAATGAGCTACTCGGCAGAACGTATTAAGTTATGTTCGCAGTTCTGGGTTTAACTCGCTCCGACAAGCCAAAAGTGAGGAATATATATAATAATAGTAAAAATATCCATAGAAATTAAATCGGCAGGAGATGTGCAAGTAAAATTAGTACAAAGCTATATTTGTTATAGCATTTGTTTTGTTGCAAATTTTATTTGTCATTCCTAGTCGATTTTTTGTTGTGTTTAAAGCATAACAAAAAATCGCTGAAAAATTTATATAGCAGGTAGCTAGATAAAATTTTTCAGTAACAAAATAATATTTGGACGGAAGTGAAAATGTTATTTTGATTTGGCAAAGCCAAACATAAATTATTGAATAAAATGAAATAATTTATGAGCCCTCCGCTAAGGAGCCCACTGATATCTTTGCAAACGAAGTTTGAAAGTGTCATAGTGGGTTATGCACTTTCAAAGAAAGTTGCATAACAGCTCCCTTTGGTCGCTCCTCTTGCTACCTGCAAGAAAGGATTTTCTATGGATGATTTTAAAACAAATTATTCCGTAGCTAGAGTAGTTACTCATACAAGAGATAATATTAGTAAATTTGAAAAACACAATACAAGAAAAAATGAAACCTATTCAAATATGAATGTAGATTTAGCACAAACACCTAATAATGTATATTATAAAAATTGTGAAACAACTTTAAATGGAAAAGTTAAAGAAATGGTTGCTAATGGTCAAATATCACTTCGAGGATTAAAAGATAATGCAAAAGTATTTGACGAATTAGTATTTGACATTAACTCTGACTATTTTGAACAAAACGGTGGATATGAATTTGCAAAAGAATTTTATGAGAAAGCATTTCATTTTGCTGAACAAGAAATGGGAGCTGAAAATATATTGCAGGCTGTTATGCATGCAGATGAGTTGAATGTTGCTCTAACTGAAAAATACGGAAAACCAATATATCATTATCATTTACACGTTATAGCTCTCCCCATTGTTAAGAAAGAAGTAAAATATTCTAAAAGGTATAAAGATAAAGCATTAGTTGGTAAAGTAAAAGAAGTTATAAATCAAGTAAGTAATAGTAAGAAATGGAAATCTGAAAAAGCAACAGATAATTTTGGCAATACACTATATGATAAAAAAGGAAAACCTATTTTAATTAAATCATATAGCCTACTACAAGATAGATTTTTTCAATATATGTCAGATAGTGGTTACAGAGGATTTATAAGAGGTGTAAAAGGCTCTACGAACGAGCATTTAGATAATTTGAATTATAAAATTAAAAAAGAAAATGAAAGACTAGAAAATTTAAAAGAAAAAGCTGATAATAAAGAAACAGAAATTGAGAATAAACAACTAGAATTAGAAAATAAGCAGAAAGAACTGAATAATAAGCAATTTGAAATAGATAACAAACAAGATGAAATTTCTAAAATAGAAACAAAACTTGATGAATATGCAAAATACACTACAACTATTGACGAATTAGACAATTTAGGTAAGCAAAAGCGATTTTCTAAAAAAGTAGAAATTGAAAAAGATAAATTTGATACACTTATAAACCTTGCTAAAAAAGGAATATCAGCAGAAAGAATAATTAGAAATTATGAAACTAGAATAAATAATCTTGTAGAATCTGTTTACTCTTGGAAACAGAGATTTGAAGATTTACAAGAAAAAACAAAAGATTTTATAGAAGCAGTTAAAATTGCACCACAAAAAGTTACAGACTTCTTAAAAGATATAATATTTAAAGAACAAGAACGAATTAGAAAATTAGAGCAAGAAAGATTTGAAAAAATATACAATTCACGAAAGCCAAAGCAATCTCCTAATTTAGAGAAATCTAAGAAAAGGAGGTCACGTGATGCAAGATAATGAAAAAGTATATAAAATAGAACTTTCTAATGAAGAATATGAATTTCTAGAGAATTTAAGAAATGAACTATATAATAAATTTTCAAAAATGAATGAAAAAGAACTTATAGAATATTTTAAAAACTTATGCCCAGAAGAAAGTTTGAACTTTGAAAAAGAAATAAAAGGCACTGTTTATAAAGTAAATACCTATTTTAATGAAAATTCAAAATACAGTATATTACAAGAACTTTTTAAAATTTTTAGAAATTAACAAATTTGTATTGGATTTTAGTTTGAAATATGGTATATTATAAACACTACTACAAAAGTAGCAACTATATTTTATATCGTATTTCAAGCTGTAAAAAAGAAAGGAGTAGATAATGAAACAGCTAGAAAGCGATAAAATAACAGCTTTATATTGCAGGTTATCAAGAGATGATGAACTTGCAGGAGAAAGCAATAGTATAAAAAATCAAAAATCAATTTTAAGTAAATATGCACAAGATAACAATTTTCAAAATATCAGATGCTTTGTTGATGACGGATATTCTGGAACAAATTTTACAAGACCTGCATTTATGGAAATGATGGAACTTGCTGAAAGTGGAAAAATAGGTACAATTATAGTAAAAGACCATTCAAGACTTGGTAGAAATAGACTTGTTGTTGGACAACTTCTTGAAGAAGATTTTGTAAGATTAAATATTAGATATATTGCAATAATGGATAATATTGATAGTAGTAAAGGTTTAAATGACTTTCTTCCTATTCAAGATTGGTTCAATGAAATGCACGCAAAAAATACAAGTCAAAAAGTTCGTGCAGTTCTTAAAAATAAAGGAGAATCTGGCATACCACTTGCACATAATGTCCCTTATGGTTATAAAAAAGATGAAAATGATAATACAAAGTGGGTTGTAGATGAACCAGCAGCAGAAATTGTAAAAGAAATATATAATCTTTTCGTACAAGGAAATGGAACTACACAAATAGCAAATATTTTAAGTAATAGACAGATACTTACACCAGCAGAATATTTTGCAAGTATTGGACTTAAAACTTCTACTAGACTTCCAGCATTAGAGCATAGATGGAATAGTAGAACAGTAGCAACTATTTTAGACCGTCAAGAATATATTGGAGATACTGTAAATTTTAGATATACCGTTCGTTCTTATAAAGATAAAACAAAGGTTAATCTTCCAAAAGAAGAATGGAAAATATTTAAAAATACCCACGAGGCAATAGTTGATGAATTTACTTGGAATATTGCACAGCAATTAAGAAATAACAGAAAAAAGCCTACTAGGTCAGGCAAACAAAGTATTTTTTCTGGATTACTATTCTGTTATGACTGTGGTAAAAAAATGTATTTTCGATGTCCTGTAACAGATTTAACATCCAAAGAACATTACAGATGTTCCAGTTATAAGTATTATACAGATTCGTGTACTTCTCATTATATTACAGATAAAGTATTGCAAGATATTGTTTTAGAAAATGTGCAAAAAGTCATATCTTATATGAAAGACTATGAAGATTTATTTGTGCAAGAGCAATTAACAAAATCTACACAAGATGAGTTAAAGAAAATTGCTAAAAACAAAAAGGAACTTGAAAAGGCAAAAACTAGAATAATTGAAATTGATAACTTGTTTAGGCATATTTACGAGGATAATGTATCTGGAAAGATTACAGATGATAGATTTAGAAACTTATCTTTTAACTATGATAAGGAACAAAAAGAATTAAAAGTAAAAATTGAGAAATTAGCCAAAGATATAGATAATACAGAAAAGAAAGAAACAGACTTAACACAATTTATATCTAATGTTAAGAAATATACTGAAATAACTGAACTTACGCCAGAGATTTTAAATGAGCTAATAGAAAAAATACTAATTCACCAGTCTAAAAAAGTAAATGGTAAGAAAGTTCAAGAAATAGACATTTATTATAGAGGTGTTGGTATTATTTCTTTTCCAATTAAGTTTGATGATGTAAAACTAGTTATTGGAAAAATATTAGATAGAAAAGCAACAGCTTAAATGCTAATTATATAGGCATTTTTATGGGGAGAACTATTTAGTGTACTTAACTGAATAGCTCTCCCTATTGACATTTCCCCTAAAAAATTCTAATATTTCTTCTGCTAAGATTTCTTCTTTACCAGTATAACTATGATCTGCACCATCAATATAACCTATATTCA
>CAMZHI010000049.1 GCA_947306755.1 uncultured Clostridia bacterium
AAGGCACAATTTTATATACTTCATTATATAATGGTAGTCCTAATTTAAATATTCTCCCCCTTCTTCTGCTCTTTATTTGATAATATCCTTGTTGTTCAGCAATTTTTTTGTGTTCTTCTGTAAAAAATCCTTCTTGTTCAATTGTAGCAAGATACTCTAATGCTCCATACCATAAAATTTTCCCACCAACGCATTAAAATTATCTGAAGTTTTGTCTCCATTTAATCCATGTGCTAAAATAACAATTTTTTTATTATCATTCACAACAGATAATAAGCCACATAGTTTAATATTATCTGTGCTTTCATAAAATAATTTTTCTTCCATGCTTTCTCCTTGTTTTATTTATTCATTTTTGTTCTCTTTTTCACAGATATATTCTAGCATAAAAGCAAGTGATTTTCAACCAATCACTTGCTTAAGATTTCTTATTTAAATATATCTATCTCAATTCCTACAATTATTCTAATCTCCATAATTGATATTTTCCAGTTATTTTATCCACATCAGTTGTATTGCCATAAATAATTGCACCTAAATATTCTAATTTATCATTTTCTTTTGAATTTATTGATGCAACTAACTCATCATCTGTTCTTGTATCTAACATATCTTTAGGATAATCTGCAACTAAAAGGTTAGGATTTTGTTTTGCTAAATCTATTGCAGTTTTCAATTTTCCAGATTTAACTTTTGTTATGATAAATGGAAATTGACTTATTCCTAAATGATTAATTCCAGATTTATCAGCAATCACAGGTTTTCCCATTATTTCATCATTTGAATATTTACCTATTGAAATCGCTAAATGTCCTATTACATTTAATGCTACCGCTGGTTCAACATTTGATGCAACTATACCTACTATTTTTTTATCTTCATAATTCATTATATTATATCTCCTTTATTTAATTTCTCATTGATTTTTAAACAAAGGAGTAAAAACATTTTCAATAACCTCGATCTTAGCCCACAATTCTCCACCATGCATTTCTCTTGGATATCTAGTCACGATCTCACCTCCATTATAATCATTAAATTTTTATATATTACTTTCAATAAACTCTTAAACAATTATTTACAGTTTAACATAATATCCAACTTTTGTCAATTTTACATAATTTTTTGTCTTTTCTATCTTAAAAATATTATATTTAATATATTTGATTTATCTTTTCTTCTAACATTTTGGCTAATTTCATATGGCTTTCTTTTGTTAAATGAACTCCATCAATTCCAGTTTCTAATCCTTGATTACCTAGAAAATAACAATTATTTTTTTTAGCAATATGTTTGTAAATATCATTCAGTTCTTTTGATTTTTGTGATGCTCCTAAAAACAAATTATTTGTTTTACAGTATTCTTGATTTTCATTTACTATAGGTGGCACTACTATTAATAGTTTTGGACAACTATCTTTTAGCTGTGATTTTCTGTTTAAAATTGTTTTTACAAAGTATTTTTCTAGCATTTCTCCAACATTATTAGCGCTCTTTTGATATTTAGCTTTTAACTCATTTGTACCTAGCATCAATATAACTAAGTCAATAGGATCGTGTGTATCTAGACATGGCATTAAATATTCATATCCATTTTTACCTTCTTTTCCTGGTCTAGTGTCATTAGATGTAAGTGTTCTACTATTTAGTCCTTCTTCTATTACCTCAAATCTATTTCCTAATAAATCCGCTAATATTTTGGTCCATCTTTCATTATTTCCATATCTTTGATGATCACTTCCAGAAATATATCCCCAGGTATTTGAATCTCCATAACATAGTATTCTAATTTGTTCCATTATAATACCTCATTTCTTAGTTTAAAACTGTATTGTCAATCCTTATTATCTCCTTCTATTTTTATTTTGTTTAATGTATCATTTAATATCTCTTGCCTCAATTCACTTAACCATTTTGAAAAAGCTACAGTGTCAAATGCATATCTCAATTATTTTTCCTAATTCTTCATATTTATCTGTGTATGAATGATCTGCTCCACTAATTATCTGAATATTACATTTTTTTATATTATTGTATAAATATTCTTTTACTATATCTATCTTTTGTGTTAATACACATTCATCAACATCTCCAAAAATAATTAATACTGGTATATCTAAGCTATTTAGCACATTACTTTTGCCATCTAATCCATCTCTATATTTTATAAAATCATTTTCTCCTCCAGGAAGAAAATCGTTATAATATGTTCCAGCTGAAATTTTACCATTAGCATTTACGGAAAAATCAATCAATTCATTGGGTTTTCCTTCACTTACTAATTTGGTTGATTCATTTTTAGCATTTCTAAATTCTTCTTTACTTAAAAATTTTACACATTCTTGTGGAATATCACATGGAGCTAATAATACAATTTCTTTTATCATTTCATCTTTCTTTTTAAAATAATAATATACTACTTTATTACAACCGTAACTATGCCCTTCAAGAATGATTTCATCATATCCTATTTTTTTACATAATTAATAGCTCCTTCTATGTCTAATATAGAATCTGTAAACTTTTCATAGCATCCACCTATTACCTCAAAATCATTACCTTTAAACAATTCTGAAATATAATTAGTTCCTCTGTTATTAAATATTAAAAAGCTTATTCCTTTATTAGTATAGGTTTGAGCTAATGTATCAAGAAATCTATTTTCATAAAAATTTCCACATAGTCCATGAACATGAATTACTATTTTATTACTTTTTTCATTTGGTTCGTATAATAAACCAACCATTTCAATATTATCAACAGAATTTATTCTAACTAATTGTTGTTTCATAAGCGTCCTCCATTTGTTCTAAAATACTAATATATTTGATTTATTTTCTCTTCAAGCATTTTAGATAACTTTATGTGACTTCTTTTATATTTTTTTATAATAGAATTTCAAATTATTCATTTCAACTCCACCATAATACTTTAAGATCTTTTGCATTCTTTCATTTCCTTCGCCTGTTGCACAAGATACAATATTAATATCTTTATTCTCTTCTCTTAGTTTTGAAACTAGTTTAAAAAATACACCTTGTTTTCTATATTCAGGTTCAATATACATCTGCGAAATCCAAAGTATTTCTCCATCGCTGGCCCAATAAACATAAGAATATAAAATCATTCCAACTGGTTTATTATCTGCTTCGGCAACTAAGCATTGAAATTTTGGCTGATTACAAAAATAATCTTTATCAATATTTAATTGTAATCCCTTTGTTTCATTCATATCATTAACTTGATCTATTACTTTATTTGCATATATTAAAAAGTCTTTATGACTCTTGTTTGCGTGTATAACATTTAAATTCATAAAACACTATTCTCCATCTTCATTTTGATTTGCAAGTTGGTCTATCGTTACTCCAGATTCATCATTCGAATTTATTTCAATTGAATTTATTTTTTCACTTTGAAACTCATTCATACCATCATAATCCATTAAATAAATAACATAAATAATCCAATTAGTATTCCAACAATTCCTATAGATTTTTTGAGTGTTAGAGTATCTTTAAAAAATATTCTATATAGTATAGTAAGTAGTGCAATTGAGGCTACATTTACAGCACTAATATATCCTGGATTTGGTGCAAGTAAATATCCTTGTATTAAACAAAAATTAAATATTGATGCTGGGATACCTGCTCCAATAAATACCCCTATACTCATTTTATCAAAACTCAACTTTACTTTATTGGTAAATATCTGAATTGCAAGAGATATTGTTACAATTAGACAAATATAAAAGTTTATCACTGTTGATGTTAATCCTTGTTTACCTAAATATGTATTAGTTAATGATAGGAATCCAAATGCAAAAAATGCACCAAAAGTATAAAGAATCCAAATTTTATTATCATCTTTTTGAGTTGATTTTTCTATAAGGATTAGCGATGCAAATATTAACACAATTATAATTGAGATAATATCTTTTACTGTTATTAAAGAACCAAATAAAAATACAGCCATAATAGTTGTAAAAATAGTATAAGATTTTTGAATCATCAAACTATATCCTGGATTTTTTGTTAATTGGAGTGCCTTTAAAGAAAAAATATTTCCTAAAAGACTAAATAAAATTGCTGCTACAAATAATATCAAAAAATATTTAAATTCTATTATCATACTTGTTCCAGAAACTATATTATAAATAAAATATACAATTGTAGGAATTAAAAAAACTGATAAGTTTTGTATTCTAATATCTTTTTTTAAATCCTTTGACTTTCTTAAAAATAAATACATCATTGGAGAGCTAACCATTATTCCTATAGCTATTATAATCCAATTCATAAAATCCTCCTTTTATATAAATAAAAATTCATACAATAATTAGAATATTTATTGTATGAACCTATCTTAACATATATTTTATTAAATATCAACTTTAACTCTTTGTGATTTTTGAATTTAACAACATGATTCATGTATTCATTTTACTATACCATCATTTATTAAATCTGGTATTATTTTTAATGAAAGTGTCGGATTGCATTTTATTCCTTTACTCTCATAGTCTGAATTAATCCATAATGCTTCTTTTATTTCATTTTTAATTGAAATATTTTTACCTTTCAATTTTGTAATATACGTTGTTTGTTTAAAGTCTTCTTCTTCTTCAAAAACAGCTTTATCATAATATATTTTATAAAATTTCATATCTTCAACTTCTGCACTTAGTTCTTCTAGCAATTCTCTTTTTAGTGTTTGTTCATCTGTTTCGTTTCCTTCTCTTTTTCCACCAGGTAAAATGCATTCTTTTCTATTATCTGGTGTTTTCTTCCTTAACACTAATAAATTGTTTTCACTATCAAAGATTAATGCTGCAATATGGTCAATCATAGCTTTCTCCTTATTTTTAATAACACTAATGTTCTATTAATATCCACGTCCTCATTTTTCATTTTTCATAAGCTCACATTTCTGAAATTTCATTTTTTAAATCAAATGCTGGTGTATTAATTAATACAGCATCAAACTTTCCTTCTATACTATAAAATGTATTTTTTGATATAAAAATAACATCTCCATCATTAACATGTATAATTTCATTATCAAGTTCAAATTTAGCATTTGCATTTATAAAATAATAAATTCTATCGCTCTCTAAATTTTTTGTTTTTTCAATTTTTCCATTTAGATGTGAAACTGCTACACTAATGTTTCCAACCATATTTTTTGTTAAATAATTATCAATACTATATTGTGACCCTTCTCCTCTAGTTATTTTATCTTTACTTTCAATCTTAATAAACATTTAATCTACTCCATTCTTATTTACTTTTATATTAATTATTTTTAATGATACTATCATCTCTCCAATCTTTGTTAAACATAACTATTCCATCAATTTCAAAACCAAACTTATTATAAAACCTTTCCTTATCTAGCTCTGTTGATAATATTCTTCTTCCAAAACCTTTATAATGTTCACATATTTTGTCCATTAAATATGATCCTATTTTATTTTTCTGATATTCTGGCTTAATTAATAAATATGTAATAAAAACATTTATATATCCATCACTAATTGTTGAAATTAATCCTATTAGCTCTTTATTATTCCATGCAGAAACAACATAATCACTATTTTTAATTGCATTGTATAATCTATTAGGGTATTCTGCAGTTTTCCATCCAACTGACCTAAATAGCTCTACCAATTTATTTTTATCTATGTCTTTAATAAATTTATATTCTATTTCATTTGATAGCATAATTTCCTCCTAATATTTCTGGTGTGCACCAATAAATTTTATTTTTTCATCAATGTATGGTTTATATGTAATTGTATATACTCATATCACACTTGCCTTTATTGCTTCTGTTATATTTTCTTTTTCAAGATATTTTTTAACAAATCTACCAATAAAAATATCTTTGGCACCTACTTCTTGTAGGTCAATTTGACTATTTATTGCTATAATAGAATTGCCATCAAAGTATTTAACTTCATTATTATCTTCTATAATAATTAATTTGTTTTCATATTTTTTTAAAACTTCATCTGCCACAACATCTTGCCCAAATATTTCTTTTAACTCTTTTGTATCACATATAATCATTGATATTCTGTTAATCAATTTCTCGTTTTCTTTATTATCTAAGCTAATTTCATTTGGCCTACTTGGATTAATAACTACAGGTACATTATTTTCATTTGCTATTTCTACAATTTTATCAATTGTTTTTTTACTAATCTTAGTTTGACATACAATTATTGATGCTTTTTTTAATACTTCTTCATTTTGGATTATTATTTCTTCAGATAAAGCCTCTGCTGATCCTTTTAATATATCTTCTTCCTTTATTTTTATATTATTTTCATCTTTAAATACAATTTTTATATCATTCTCAATACTATTTGAAATAACAATATTTGATGTATCTATATTGTTTTTCTTTGCTTCTAAAATCATACTATCTAATTCATTTTTTCTAACACCTGATATGGTTGTTAAAAGTTTTGAATTAAGTCCTGCCTTTGCTCCAGCAATTGCTTGACTATATGCTTTACCTGCTATATATGTATTTATTGTGCTATTAAGTTCATCTTGTTTTATCTCAATTACTTCTGTAGAACTTCCTACAAAAACTGCATATTTAAGAGCATTCACAACTTTAGAATGTATTAACCCATTTGTTGCTAACATTGTATCAACTTTTTGTCTTGTTTCACCTAAAATATTTGTAACTTTTCCCCCAGCTTCTTCTATTAAAAGTATTCCTGCTGATGAGCTTATTCTTTGACTTTTTTTAATATTGATACATCCATCAATTTTTCCTTCAGCACACCAAGCTAACTCTATTGCAGATGATACAAATAATCGTAATCCTCTAACTTTTGGGGCTAAACATTTTTCTATTTGCAAAATTTCATTTACTCTATCTAAATTATAATGTGATGTCAAACAAAATGAAATTATACTATCTGAAAGATTATTATTATTTGATACACTTAACCTCTCTTGATTACAATAAGAACCTTTTCCTTTTATCGCATAATAACATTTTTCACTTGAATAATCATAAATAAAGCCAAAGATTGTTTCATTGTTTTTCTTTAATGCTATAGATGTTGAATATAAAGGTATTCCATTTGCAAAATTAATTGTACCATCTATTGGATCTATATACCATACATATTCACTTTTTTCTAGTATCTCCCCTTTTTCTTCTGCATAAATTGAATGTTCTGGAAAAAGTTCTTGTATTTTTTCAATTATCTTTGTTTCCATATAAATATCAACATCTGTTACAATATCATTAAGTTCTTTATTTCTAACATTTTTATCTAGGTTTAAAGCTTCATTATAGCTTTTTAGTATTGTTTCTTTAAATTCATTTACTAAATTAAAATCAATCTCCATTTTTTATATTTTCCTTTTCATTTATGGTTAAATAGCTACATCTTTTTTTAATCTTCACTATATACATTTTTCACTATAAAATCTATAACTTCATCTTCTTTATAATTAACTTTATCTTTATTTCTATCCTCTTCTGTTAAATCAACAAAATACTTATTACACTCTGGCATAATTGAAATTGAATCTAATGGATATCCCGGATTTCTTTTTTCACAAGGTTTATTTACCAAATAGAAATGTCCTTTGCTCCAACTATATTCCTTTGGTTCTTTTCCATCATATATAACCATTCCAAATATCCATTTAGCTGATAGTTTTTCACCATATTCACTTACTAGTTTACAATAATAATCAATCATTTCATCATCAGTTAATTCTTTTCCATTTACTCTTCTAACATGCGTTCCTGGTTGTTTTTCTTCTGGTAATCCTTCTATATACAAATTATTATCAATTCCTATTGTTGGTATTTTTGTTTCATCATAATATGTTTTAGCTTTTATATATGCATTTTCAATTGCATTCTTACCTGTTTCTTCTGGTTTTAAATTTATTCCTAAATCTTTAATTGTTAAAACTTCTATATTTTTTTCTTTTAGCTTGTCCACATATCTTTTAATCTTTGCTGGATTTGTTGTTGCAAATAATAATTTCATTTTTACCCCTCTCTATTGCTTCGTTTTGAATACTATTCTAAAAATATGAAAAAATTCTCCGTCCCCATTTTTCTTTTTTCATTTTTTGCACTTTCTATGTAAAAACTCCTACTGTTCAGCCACTAGGAGTTTGTTAAATCATTTATAAATTTTAACCAATTGTATAATTTTTCTTTTTTATTTCTTGTGCTATTTTTGGCTTTTTCTAATGAAATTATATATAGTTCTAAATCATTTGTCAAGACAAGTTTTGAGTATTTTTCTCATCATTATTCCAAATTAAAATGTTTTGTTAGAACATCCATCGTTTCTTCTTTTTAAATTTGGTAATACATCTTCTAAGTATTGATTGCTCTGTAATTCTATATGTTTTGATGCAACTTTATCATTGTTTGCTTTATTAATCCATTCATCCCAAAGTCTTGCATACCAATTAATAAATTCATTGTTATTTCCTCTTTTTCTACATCTATCCATATATTCCTGTTTCAACTCTTTTTTTGGATATATCCACCAGTATTCAAAATTATTTTCATACAAAAATTTATCACATACTTCATCTGAAATTAATATATAATCATATTTATCCTTTACCTCCATTAATGCCTTGAAATAGTTGTCAGGATATTCTTTGTTTAGCTCTCTAACCGTACTTTTGGTAGATTCATCTTCATTTGAAATTCCAATATATTTATATAGAGTTGATTCCATATCTATTACATTACTATATTTTTTTGCTAATGTTGATTTACCTGTCGCTGAAAATGCATATATAAATATTCCCATCTATTTACTCCTTAATTCCAATTCCATCATAAGCTATATGATAACCAGCTAAATTTGCTCTTTTTTCCATAAGAGTATGAATATTATTCACTTAATGTTTTATAAAAGCTATAATCAACCACTCCATACATTCTTTCAAGAGCTCCTGATACAAGCTCATATATCATAAGACATTCTATTCTAGGCAGATGTATGTTTTCTCCTGGAACAATACCATAATCTGATGAAGTTACAAATCCTCTAGGATTATAGTTTTTTGGATCTCCTTCAACAAGTACAGCTGTATATCCCATTTTTCTTGCTTTTTCAAACCCATATTCAATTAAGGCTTTTGAGATTCCTTTTCTTTGCATATTTGTTTTGACTGCAACCGGAGTTAACATTAACAATCTGTCTTCCTCATTTTTATTAATATATCTCCCTTCAATATGGAATTTTGAAAATAATGCATATCCTATTATTTCTTCTTTTTCATTTAAAGCCATCAAATCTAGTTCTGGAACATAATATTTTTTAGAACGTATTTCTTCTACTAAAGCTCTTACAACTTTTCCTTCTGCAGGATTATTATCTTTTAATAAGTGATATTCCGCAAATACATTTTCAACTAAATCTAATGTTTTATCTAAATATTCATTTACTACTTGACTTATAGATATAATACTTCCATCTTTTATTGTAATACTGCTCATGATTTATCTCCATTTAATACTTTATAAATTTTCAATTTTCATCCAAAATTCTACCATATTTATCTAATTTAGACAACCTGCCATAACGGCATTTGTATTTAATTAAGTTTCATCTCAAATTCAATTTCATCTCTTAAAGGTAATCCATTTTCTGCATATAATGGTATTTGTGGCTTTATTTTTCAATCTTCATCTCTCTATTACCTCCCTTTTCCACTTATTTGAGAAAAAGTACACTGTGCAAATTGTTAAATCTGTTAAAAGCCAAAGCAGTGCACCTATTCCAATTTTTACAATACTTTCTATATTTGTTTTGTTTAGTATTATGTAGGTTAATATTTCAACAACATTTGCTATACATATTGATACCATTAATATTTTAGTATGTCCTGTTCCAGCAATTACACCTTGCAATAGTTTTTTTATAGGCGAGAATATATATGGTATTCCTATAATAGCTAGATATGTTGTTGCTAAATTAATTACATCATCAGATTTCACAAATATTCTACAAAACTGTTTTGGTACAACAAATGTAACAATAAGTATCAAAAAACAAGGTAATATCAACAGTTTCAACCCCTGTTTTACAATATTTTTTATTTCATCCACTTTCTTATTTCCAACAAATTGACCTACTGTTACTGTTGCCATTGTTTCAAATGATAATGATATTACATAAATCGTATCTGCATATCTATCTCCAATTCCATAAGCTGCACTTCCAACTATTCCACTTTGATTTGATATTCCAACTGAAAATATTGCAACTATTGCAAGAAAGATTTCTTCAAGTGTAATAGGTAAGCCTATTTTTAATATATCTTTAATGTAATTCTTCTTTAACTTTAGATATTTCAAATCAATTTTTAGTAAATTACTTTTTTTACTAGCATAAATCACACTTATAATCATTCCAATAAATATTGAAACCATTGTTGCTATTGCTGTTCCTGTTACACCATATCCCATTTTGATAAATATAGGATCTAAAAAAATGTTTAAAATTGATGTTATAGCAACAAAAACTAATGGTATTTTAGTATTACCTATTGCGCGAAGTCCTTCCATTATAATTGTTAAAATAATATTAAACATAAAGCCTATAATGTAAAATATCAGATAATTTTTTGTAATTTCAAATACTTCTGTTGGTGTATTCAAAAGTTTTAGCCAAATTGAAGATGTCAAAAACATAATTATTACTGATACAATTCCTATTATAAATCCTAATAAATATGTAACTCCCATAAATTCTTTGATTTTTTTATATTTTTTTGCACCAAAATACTGTGCTACTAAAACTGATTCAGCTGTAAATAAGCCAAATCCTAATGACCTTATAATTACAATTATAGGGAAACTATTTGTAATTGCAGAAACTCCATCTTCCCCTATTATATTTCCAACCCATATACCATCAACTATATTATAAATTGAATTTAGTATATTTGTTAATACAAGTGGAATAAGAAGTAAGGTCATATTTTTAAGTAAATTTCCTTTGCTTAAATCTTTTCCTTCCATTTTATACTTCCTTTCATCTTTTGCAGGCACAAAAAAACAAGGCACTCAAACAAAAGCACCCTGCAATCATCTATATCAACAGTTTACTTGTGTCTGCTTTTCTGGAGCATAACAAATAAACTAAATTATTTCTTTATTAATTATATTCTATTTATTAGCTCCACTTATTTTAATTTGTTTAGTCTTATGTTTTGTTTCATCTTTACCTCACACTCCTTTCTTTAAAATTTTTACATATATTATTTTACCAATTTTTTCTAAATATGTCAATATGTAAATCTATATAATTCAATGCTATCATAGCTTTAGAGACATCTTTCAAAATTATTTTTCATTGTTTTCTTATATTATAAAGAGTTACTACATAAAAAAACTCCGTTCCCGTTTTTCATATTTCATTTCTTCCAAATATTTCTGGAGTTCCACCAATGAATTTTGTTTTCCCATCAACATATGCTACTGCTTGATTATCTGTAATTGCATATACTGTAAATGGATTATCTTGTAATACATCTTTTAAAAACTCTTTAGTCCATTGTTTATGATCTTCTCTCATATAATGTGGAATAATATTAAATGGAACCATTCCTAGATTTTTATACTCAAAGTCACTTAATTTACTATTATATCGTTCTTTCCAAAACCTTTCGCTTTGTATTTGTTTTCCTAATACAATAGCTCCTGCTGATGTTCCCATAATAACTTTTTTATTTGCAACCTCTTTTAGTAAATCTATCATATTTATTTTATTAAATATTTCTTCGTAAATATGTTGTTTTCCTCCAACTATATATATTAAATCTGTATTAAATAGTCTTTCCTTTATTTCATCTATAGATTGCATATAAAAATCTATAAAGTCTATTCTTCCTCCAATATGCTTTTCTATGTCAGCAAATTCATTTATAAGCCATCTTTTGCTTTTATTTTTATCTATCATGTATGCTGATTCATTTATAATTGCAATGTTTATTTCTTTTGCGTTTTTACCTACAATTAATGAAACTTCATTTTCTATTT
>CAMZHI010000050.1 GCA_947306755.1 uncultured Clostridia bacterium
TATGGATCAAAGCCGTCAAAAAAGAAATATATAACATTGCACAAAATCAAAGTTTCCGCACTCAACGGTATTAATATACCAATAGTTACAGAAGTTTAAAATATGACTGATAGTTTGTTGTAATTATCAGTCTTTTGTTATATAATGAGAAAAAATTAGAAATAATTCAAATTATTAAGTAACTTATTAAGTAAAAAAATTAAGCTGAAAAGAAATTTTTAGGAAAAAATTTGAACCAGAAAAATAAATTGGGAGTTGATATATAATGTTAAAATTAATAAAACCAAGTTTAATGTATTATAAACAATATAAAGAAATGATGGATGAATGGAATATGGAAGGCTCTAGAATTGCGCCATGGCCATTACATCTAAAATATCATACAGAAGATTTTTTTAAAGAAATGTTAGCTAGAATTAAAGATGTTGAAAATGGAGAAAATTTAGGGGAATATGCATCATCTACCACATATTGGTTATATGATGATGAAAAAGATATATTAATTGGTGCTTCAAACTTAAGACATTACTTAACTGAAGATGGACTAAAATTATGGGGACATATAGGATATGGTATAAGACCATCTGAAAGAAAAAAAGGATATGCAACAGAATTATTAAAAATGACAATAGTTGAAGCTAAAAAAAGAAATATAAAAAAAGTATTATTAGGAGCATATACAGGAAATATTGGTTCATGGAAAGTGATGGAAAAATGTGGAGGCATATTTGAAAATATTGTTATTGAGGAAGAAACTGGATTACCTATAAAAAGATATTGGATAACAATAGAATAATAGATATAGCGCTAATATTATTTGAATTTTATGAAATAATTAGAAATTTGCAGTTTTAGAGGTAGGGGCTTAAAATCTTCAAAATTGCAAATTTTTTGTTATTTATATAAAAATACGGATTTTTAGCAAAAATCATAAAATTCCTAAAATCTGAAAATTTTATAAAAAAATCTAATTGCAAACAAAATGAAAAAATAATTTAAACGAAATGAAATTTACAAAAGTAATAAGAAATTATAAAATAGAAGTAGTAAATAATTATTAAACAACTAAATAAGTTTTTTATATGAATGTAGTGAGGGAGGCTGTAAGAAATAGACTTAAAATGACATATAAAGTGCAATGCAACTTTGCGCAAAATAAAAGTAGTCGCTAGTTTTTTTTTAGACTGATAGTTAGTTGTAATCATAAACATTTTGTTATATAATAAGTAAAATTCGGAATGTAAGTAATCTTGTGAGTAGGAGGCAATTTAATGAATAAATCAAACAGTATTAAAATAAAAAAGTCTAAGAAAATATTAATAATAGTCTCATTAACTATATTCACAATATTATATTTATTAACATGGTATTTAGTTATATCACCAGGTTTCTCACATAAAGAAAAAGAAGAAGTACAATACGAATTAACAAGAGATGAATATATAAAAATAAATGAAATAACCTTTGATGTACCTTTAGAATTTAAGGCTCATTATGGTGAAATGAATGCAATATTTGAATATAAAGAGGATGATAATTTATCTTGTACATTATTCGTATCACGATATAAACCAGAATATCATATTTATGAGTGGTTTAAAAGACAAATTAGATATAATAATGCTAATATTGCTTATGATTCTAAATTTGTTCAGAATGGAATTACAATATATCAATTCAAATACAACAAAGACACTACAACAACTGAATACTACTATGCATTAGCATCTAAAAATTTTTACTATCTATTTAAATATATTATTTTTGATAATTTAAATGGGGATAGAGGAAACTTAGATTCTAGCATATGTTATTCATCTCGAGAAAAAATAATATCATCAATTAAATTAAAATGAGGTGTAATATAAAATAATAAAAATTAATGAAAATTTGCAGTTTTGGAGGTAGGGAATTTAAATCTTCAAAATTGTAAATTTTTTATTATTTTTATAAAAATACAGAATTATTGAAATTATAGGAAATTTTGCAAAAAATAAAATTATTTTATGAATTTGTTAGATTGAATATGATTTAATTGGAAGCTACTTTAATCCATAGTAAACATTATAGGAAAGCAGAGAGGGTATGGATTAAAAGTAGTATAAAAAGAAACACATAACATTGCACAAAATAAAAGTTTCCGAACCTAAACTGTATTGTAATTATTATGTAACAAAAATTTAATATAAATGTAATAATCTTTTAAAGCTATGGCATTGTAGTATATATATATATATATATATATATATTACAATGTTTTTCGATGTATTGAAAATTCTTAAATTATTTGATATTATAATGTAAAATTTATTATTAAATAGTAGGGGGAATATTAAGAAATGAGAAAAAAATTAAAACAAAAGAATGGAATAACATTAATTGCATTAGTAATTACAATCATTGTGTTATTAATTCTTGCTGGAATTAGTATTTCAATGCTATCTGGAGATAATTCTATATTACAGAAAGCAACAGAGTCTAAAACTAATTCAGAAAAGCAAGGCATAATAGAACAAGCTAGAATTGATATATTAGGACAACAGGCAGAAAATAAGGGTACTACTATAACCAAAGAACAATTAGTAGCAATATTAAATACTTACTTTAAAGATACAGCAATAACATCAATACCTGATGAAGTGTCTTCTGAACAAGAACATGACTTTGAATTAATAACAAGAGATGATAAATATACAATAATGTTGTCAGAGATATTTAAAGGAAGATTTGCAATTAACAATGTAGTAGAATTTCAGATTGGTGATGTTGTTAAATCATCTGGACTAGCTACATTTAAAGATAGTAGCAATAATGATATAAAATGGATATATTTTGGAGAAGATAGTGCAGGAAAAAGGTTAGTTACAACTGAAAAACCGATACAAAATGGATTATACGCTGATTTTACTCCTCAAAATTGGATAAGATATTATTTAACAAATTCTGATTCAGGGTATGAATCTACAACAGAAACAAATAATATAAATAAAGCATGTGCAAAGCTATATGCAGATAATAATGGAACAGTAGGAACGGCAAGAAGTATAACAATGGCTGATATAAATAAAGTGATTGGATTTACAGAGCCAGCATTAAACAGGTATACATTTGTAGCAGATGAAAATGCAAATTTTTCGCAAAATAAAGTTAATTATTATTATCCTAGTTTACTTAATGCACGTGGCTTTGTGAAAGCTGGAGAAGTGCAAGGAACAGAAATGATTCCAGAACAGCAATTTGATTGTAACGCATATTATTACTATAAAGATGATTCTGATAATAAATATAAATTATATTGGGAGGGTGAATTAAAAGATTGGCAAACAGCTGAAACAGACAGGATAACTTTACCAGATAATATGAAATATGTTGTAGGAGAAAATAACGATTTATTTTATATAGTTGGAACTAATTCTGTCTTGATACACTCTTACTTAGCTTTTTTCTATGGAGATATGGTGTACAGTGGTAGAGTATGTTATTTTGACTACAAATATTTTGGTAACTCAGGAGTTAATAGTGGTACATATAATAGTGATGATTTAGCTTTTTGGGTACCCGTTCGTCCTGTGGTTTCACTAGAGTCTAGTGTTAAATTGTCTAAGGTAGATGAAACAGAATAAAGATTGATTGATATTTGTATTAATATGCAACAATATCTAAGTTGTAAATATTATATCAATAACATTAAGTAGAAAACGACTTGAACTATTAAAACTTAATAGTTCAAGTCGTTTATTAGTATATATCAAATGCTTAACTAAGTACTAAATATAGATAAAAAAATTTATTTATAGAATTGAAAAACTATTTATATAATAATTAAATATAAAAATGTTTAATAAATTAGAAAAATTAATACTTAAAGATAATAATAGGAGCGAGTAGTAAAGATACAGTTGAAAAAATATAAAAAGAAATATATAACATTGAACAAAATAGAAGTAGTCGCTCTTTTTTTTTTTTAACCTGATAGTTAGTTGTAATTATCAGTCTTTTGTTATATAATAAGAAAAATCGTAATATAAGGAATATTGCTAACATATTAGATAAAGATAAATAGTAATTTATAGAAAGAGGTAAAGATTATGAATAAAGAAAAAAATACAGAAATTGGTAAAGAAAATGAAGAAAATTATATAGCGGTTGGCATGAGTTTGGGTATGAGTATTGGTATAGCAATAGGTACTGCAATAGGTTTTGCAACAAATAATATAGGTGTTTGCATGTGCTTTGGAGTAAGTATTGGTATGTGTGTTGGAATGGCAATAGGTTCCGCAATAAAAAAAGATAATAAAAGCCAAAATAAATAACAATAAATTACAATTTATATTATAAAATATGATTTTTTGAAAATTGAAAAATTCGAAATTAAAATTTATAAAACAGTAAAAGAAATAGAAAATAAAAAATCTGATAAAATATTTTTAAAATGTATAAATTATAAAAAATAGTACTTTGAAATTTTTTGAAATTAAAGAGAGGGAGGCTAGAAGAAGCATACTTTGATAAGTCCATTTTGAAATATATAACATTGCACAAAATCAAAGTATCGGGACATTTATTTATAATTATTTTATTTCATAATTAATATAAATGTTTAACATTCATTGAAATATATGTGTTGTAACATTATTGTAACAAAAAAATAATATAAATGTAATATTCTTTAAAATTATTGTGAGAGTATATATATATATATATATATATACTACAGTGACTTTAGATGTATTGAAAATATTCTAATTATTTGATATTATTTATATAAATTAATTATTAAATAATAGGGGGGATATACTAAAATGAAAAACATTTTTAAACAAAAGAAAGGTATAACTTTAATTGCTTTAGTTATTACCATAATAGTTCTTTTGATATTGGCTGGAATATCTATTTCTATGCTAGCTGGAGATAATAGCATTTTGCAGAAATCAACAGAAGCAAAAACTAAAACAGGAATTGGACAAGAAAAAGAAACTATTGCACTTGCATATAATTCAGCATTAGCTAAAAAAGTAGTTAATGGTAATTCAAGTGCCGTTACAGATAGCGAATTAAATGACGAATTAGATAGTAATGAAGCAACTGCTTCTGGCAATCCTATAATAGTAACTTTTATAAAAAGTGGGAATTCATATAAAATAGATTCTAATGGAACTATAATACCAAAAAGTGGACAAGATATTGCAACTGTAGGAATAAATATAACTGAGTTTTCAATTAATCCAACAAGAACACAAATAACAAATCCAACAATACCAGATGGATTTTATTATGTAGGGGGAACAGTGAACAGTGGATATGTAATTTCGGATAATCCAAATGATGAAAGCAAATATGCATCGAATACAAATGTAGGAACGGATTTACAGGGAAATCAATTTGTATGGATACCAGTAGTACAGAATCAAAAGATAACATTAAAAGTAAGTAGTGAAGATAATTTAACAAGTATTAAATTATATGATCCATATGGAGATGAAGTAAATATTGGTACGGCAAGCGGTAAAAAATTTGAAAATACAAATATAATTCCAACAATAAATGGATTATACAAGGTACAAGTAACAACTGAAAATGAAGAAAAAGAAGAGTTTTTAATTGTAAGAAGCTTATATGCCAAGAATACATTTTATGAGAGAACATCACAAGAGCCGACAGCTGAAGAAATTGCACAATATTCGTCTGATGAATTTATTAATCAAATGTTAAACGATTCACCATTTAATAGTAAGCAAGAATTATTTGAAGAGTTTGGGAATTATATGAATAAGACAATAACAACAAATGAAGAATTTGGATTAGCTTATGCCGATATGGTTATATTCCAGAATTCAGCAGATGCAGATTATTTTTTAGCATTGAAAAACAATATTATTGAAACAGAAGATTATACAGATAGTATTAATAATTATGGAGGATTCTATATAGGTAGGTATGAAACTTGTAAAGAAAATAATAATTTAGTAATTCAATATAATAAGGATGTTTGGAATAATATTTCTCAAACAAATGCACTAAGTTTAGCCAAATCTTATGATGATAATAAAACTGGAATAACAAGTTCATTATTAACAGGTGCCGCATGGGATAGAACTATGGGATGGCTTATTGAATCTAATGACAAAACAGTGTCACAAATAATTACGGCTAACACCAGTTGGGGAAATTATTCAAATTCCATAGCAAAATCTGGAACAACAACTAAAGCAGTTTCAAACAATATATATGACTTATCAGGAAATATAGGGGAATGGACAACTGAAATTATAGATACTTATTTTGCAATTGAAAGAGGAGGATATTTTCAAAATTGCTATCCTGTTTGTTCCCGTTCTAACAATGGCAATGCTTATGGTCATGGCGGATTAAATAAGTCTCTTGGAAGTGAAACTCTAGGTTTTCGTGTAGCCCTGTATTTATAAGAGAAGAAATTTGATTCTTCTCTATTTTCTTTTAAATTTAATTTTAGCATTTATAAAAATTCACTGAATTGCTCGTACCTCGCAATTGAACGAATGTTGAAGAAAGAATTAATATTGAATATATAGAAAATCTCTGATATAATGCATTATGTAACTTAAAGTTAATACATTGTTATGAATAATTAACTAGATTAAAACTTAATTTGATGGCAAAATATAATAAATGGGAACTACTTTAAATCCATAAAACAACATAGGAGAGACAGTGGGATATGGATCAAAGCCGTCAAAAAAGAAATATATAACATTGCACAAAATAAAAGTTTTCGCCGATTAGAATGTTGATTTATATAGCAATTCATGAATAATAATCTTAAATCATCATATAATAATTTAAATAGTTTTATTTCCCAATTTCAAAAAAAATTGATTTTTGGGAAATGATATGCTATAATAATATTGAGGTGAATGAAGCATGAAAATAATTGAAAGAGAATATTTGAAGACTTTAATTGATGTCATGGGAACACCAGATATAAAAGTAATTACTGGTGTTAGAAGAAGTGGAAAATCAAAATTATTAGAAATGTTTAAAGAATATATCATAAAAAATATAAAAAAATACAATATCATAGATATTAATTATAACTCCTTAGATTATGAAAATTTAAAAGAATATCATAAATTAAATGATTATATAAAAGAAAACTATAAAAATGGAATGAAGAATTTTGTTCTAATTGACGAAGTACAAATGTGTGAAGGATTTGAAAAAACAATAAATAGTTTACATGCAGAAGAAAAATATGATATATATATTACAGGGTCAAATGCGTTTTTATTAAGTAGTGATTTAGCTACACTATTTACAGGAAGAACTTTTGAAATCGAAGTTTATCCATTTTCTTTCAAAGAATATCTTAAATATTTCGAATATAAAAATATTGATGATAGCTTTGATAAATACGTAATGGAAGGTGGAATGTCAGGATCATATTTATATAATTCTATAGATAAAAAATATGAATACTTAAATGATATATACAATACTTTAATTGTTAGAGATATATTTGAACGAAATAATATTAAAGAAGAAAAACTAATGAGTTCTCTAAACGATTTTTTAATGGATAATATTTCTAATCGAACATCATTAAGAAATGTTTCTAATTCGTTAAATACTGCCAGTTTAGAAACAAATCATAAAACTGTTGGAAATTATATAAATTATTTATGTGAGTCCTTTGCATTTTACAAAATTAGTAGATATGATATAAAAGGAAAGAAATATTTAAATAGTGATGAAAAATATTATTTATCTGACCACGCATTTAGATATGCTCGTTTAGGAACAAAAACATTAGATTATGGTAGAATGTATGAAAACATTGTTGCAATTGAATTATTAAGAAGAGGATATGAGGTATACACTGGAATATTATATAATAAAGAAGTTGATTTTATAGCTCTAAAAAGAAACGAAAAAATATATATACAAGTATCTGATAATATTTCAGATGAAAATACATTTAATAGAGAAATAACACCATTACTAAGCATTAAAGACGCTTATCCTAAAATGATTATAGCCAGAACTAAACATGAAGAATATAGTTACGAAGGGGTTCAAATACTTGATATTGCTAGATGGCTAAACAGCTAATTTTTTGAATGGAGATGATATTTTGAAGAAAATGCCCACATTATTTGAAAGACAATTTGAAAATCATGAAATAATCAAATGCTTAAATAAAGTAAATAAAGGATGCGAATGGGTTTTGGAAGGTGAAGGATATGCTACAGAAAAGTTAGATGGAACTTGCTGTATGATAAAAGATAATCGATTGTATAGAAGATATGATTATAAAAAAGGAAGAATATTGCCATCTAGTGCTATTCCTTGTCAAGAAGAGGCGGATTCAATTACTGGGCATTGGCCACATTGGTTATTATGTGACAGAAATAATCCACAAGATAAATATAATTTTATAGCATTTGACAAACAAAAAGAGTGGAAAGAGGGCACTTATGAATTAATCGGATTACATGAGCAAGGAAATCCATATAATTTAGATACTGATATACTAGAAAAACATGGAAATAGGATATTAGAAAATGTTCCTAGAACTTTTGAAGGATTAAAAGAGTATCTAGAAAATCATTATATAGAAGGAGTTGTTTTTTATAGAGATACAGGGGAAATGTGCAAAATTAAAAGAACAGATTTTGGCTTTGGTTGGAAATAAAGGTTTAAGTTATATCAATATAATGTAAAAATATTACAAAAATGTAACAAAAACTTTATATAAATGTAATAAAACTTAAAAAAATTGTGAGAGTATATATACATATATTACAGTGATTTTTGAGATATTGAAAATACTTTAATTATTTGATATTATAATATAAAATTAATTATAGAATAATAGGAGGATTCAAAAATGAGAAATATTTTTAAACAAAAGAAAGGTATAACATTAATTGCGCTTGTTATTACAATCATAGTTCTTTTGATTTTAGCTGCAATATCTGTAAGTATGCTATCACGGCGAAAATTCTATACTTAACAGGGCAACAACAGCAAAAGAGATAACAGGACTAAAACAAATACAAGAAAAAATCAGAATTGCAGTCGCAGGAGCAATTGCAAATGGAAATGGAAGCATAACAGAAGAGCTTTTAACAGATGAGTTAGATAAAGAATTTGGACAAAATGGATACGACATAGAAGATAAAGGCGAGTATTGGGAAGTTAAGGTAGGAGATGTGACAGAAAATGTTACAAAATCTGGAAGTAGCACACCTGTAACACCAGGAGGAAATAGTTTAACATTATCTGC
Organism: uncultured Clostridia bacterium; assembly: GCA_947306755.1. Lineage (GTDB taxonomy): Bacteria > Bacillota > Clostridia > TANB77 > CAG-508 > CAG-269. The sequence continues at coordinate 9,266 of CAMZHI010000050.1, forward strand.
AAATGTAAGAGAGACAGAATCTAGAGCTGCGGTGATTGAGGTGAGTGTTCAAGGAACTCCAACACAAGAAGAGTGGCTTGCAGAATATAGAACAACAAATGAAACAGAATTTAATGAAATGTTTGCAAAAGCTTATGGTGGACCAACAGCTACATTTGCAAGTATATCCCAAAACGGAACAAAAACGGCAGATGAATTATATACACAGGGACCAGGACAATCTCCCTTATTTAGTAATATCTATGATTTTGTAATAAAACAAGGATATGGGGGTGAGGCTTTATATAATTCAACATATGGTGCAACATTTACACTAAAAAAAGGAGAAACAACAAAAGAAACAATAACAGCAGTAACTGCAGAATTTGTAGTAACCAAAAATGATAATTATACAATAACTGCAACAAAAGGAGCAGATTCAGGAAGTACTCCAGCAAATGTTACAACCCAATGTAAAATAGAAGAATATTCAACAACAGCAGTAACTGCTGATTCAGGAAAGAATTCAAAAACTATAACAGCAAATGATAATGAAACAGTAGAAGTGCCAGCAGGATTTTATTATGGAATAAGTGATAATGTAGGAAAAGTAAGTAAAGGGTTTGTAATAACAGATAGTGTAGATGAAAATGGATATAGCACTGGAAATGAATTTGTATGGATACCAGTAGATTATAACTCTACAGCAGAAACATTAAAGGTAAAAGGAACAGAGAAAGAAATAGCAAAATTACAAGATGGAAGTTCAACTAATTATAGAGGTGTATTGTACGATTGGTCATCAAATGGTACTGGAAATATAACATATTCATGGAGTTCAACCTCAAAGAATGTTAGAGAGCCAGCAGCATTAAGTAGTTATGATACAGATTCACAAAATTATCTAAGTGAAATAAATTTAACAGCTAGCCAATTTGCAACAGAAATGCAAGGAGAATATAATAATATGGTTGCAAGCATAAAGAAATATGGAGGCTTTTATGTTGCAAGATATGAAATGGGTAAAGGAACAAATTATTCAAAAATAGGAGTAATGCCAACATCGGCTGAAGCAAATGACGAAAATATGTGGTATGGATTATATGATACAGCAAAAAAATATAATAAAACAAGTGTAACTTCAGGAATGATATGGGGAAGTCAATATGAAGCGATGTTAAATTTTGGTTTGACAAATTCATCAGATAGAAATAAAGTTACAGCAAGTACAAATGGAAACCATTCACTAAAGAAATTAAAAACAGGAACATGGTTAGGTTCAAGTAATCAAATAGACTCAATAAATAATATCTTTGATTTAGAGGGAAATATGTGGGAATGGACAAAGGAAGCCTACGACACGGATCTACGTGTTGCTAGAAGTGGTAGTTTCCACAGCCCAAGTTCACCTTCTGACCGCAACAACCTCAACCCAACTAATACTTATTCTACTTTTTCTAGCGTTGGCTCCAGGATTTCACTTTACATAAATGTGTAACTGAGTGCTAAAAGCGATAAAATAAAACAAACGAATGATAGAATTAGTAGAGCTGTTAGAACGACTGTTCTAGCGAATGAAATACGCGAACAGTGGAAATTTTTTAGCCGTCCTTCGAAGAAGGGTAGGCTGAAAAATTTCCACTAGCGTGGCGTCTTTTCTACGTTTGCAGACTTTTTAAAACTTTTTACTATGGGAAATACTGCATGAAAATTCACATAAAAAGACGCCACTATATTTAATTTAATAGGAAGTGGTGAAATGGATTTTTTTGATATGGTACAAAAACTGCAATTAATTTATGGCATAAAAATTATTTTAATTTCTTGTGGAAGCTTTTATATAGCAACAGGAGCTGACGCGGTTTCATTAAATAAGGAATTAGGACTAAAACTAAACTGTGCAAAAATTGGAAGAAAAATATTGCAAAGTTCTAATTTATTAAAAATTATTCCAGATGATAAAGAAATTCAAGCAGTATAAGATTTTCAGAAAATTACTTAAAAAAACGACGCACGAGAATCGATTTTAAGCCATTTTTAAAAATAAGCAATATAACTTGTTGTCTTAAAATTGGCAAAAATATTGATTTTTAAGGAAGTAGGGGAATAGAAAATAAATTTTTAATTAAAATATAAAAATTCATAAAATTTTATAAAAATTGAATTTTGGAAAAATATTTAAAAATTACAAAAACTAAAATAATTTTATAAAAACAAAAATTTAAAAAGATAAAATATAAAATATAAAATATAAAATGAAAATTAAGATTTAATATAAAATACGAATAAAATAATTAACGAGATTAAAAATCTAATTTAATAATTAAATATGATTTAATTGGAAGCTACTTTAA
>CAMZHI010000051.1 GCA_947306755.1 uncultured Clostridia bacterium
TGTGACTGGAATATATAATTACAAAATCAATAAAGTTTATGGAATAATGTTCGCGCCCAAGCGCACACGAGGACTAAGTGAAAAAGGTTCCATGAACTTTATTAGATTTTGTTTATATATGCAAGGAGCCGAGATGTGTAATAAATATTTATATTATTGGCTTTTATTAATTGTTAATTTTCTCACTTCTTTCTCCTAATAATCCAATTCTCCTCACATTTCATAGGCAATTTCATTTTTACCTGTTGTCCTTGTTTTCCTGGATTTACTGTTTCAATTTCTTCATCAGTTTCTATATCCCATAATTTGTCTATTGTAAACTTTAATGGTTCTAATTTTCCAGGAATTAAAAGCTCTAGTTCATCTCCTAAAGACAATTTATTTCTTATTTCTATTATTGATTTTTCTTCATTGTATTCAATAACTTTTCCACCAAATTCATAATCAGTATTATATTGTTTTCCTTCATATTCTTGGATGTCTTTGTTATTTCTATCATTAAAATAAAATGTAGTTAATCCTCTAGTTTTTATTTTTTCTATTTCTTTTAGGTATTTTTCTGAATTATAATTTGAAGGGTTTTCAAAATAATCATCTATTGCAGATCTATAAATGCTTACTATACTTGCAATATAATACTCTGTTTTTAATCTTCCTTCTATTTTTAAGCTATCAACACCCATTTCAATTATTTCTGGAAGTTCATTTATTAAGCATAAGTCTTTTGATGATAATATACTTGTTCCATGCTCGTCCATTTCAACTGGCATTAAATTTCCTGGGTTATTTCTTTCTTCAAGATATACATCATATGTCCATCTACAGCTTTGTGCACAACTTCCATAATTAGCTGACCTTCCACATAAAAAATCACTTAAAAAACATCTTCCAGAATATGAAAAACAAATTGCTCCATGTATAAATATTTCTATTTCCATTCCTTCTGGTTTATTTTCCATAATGTATTTAATTTGATCTTTACTTAGTTCTCTTGCCATTATCATTCTTTTGCAACCTTGATTATACCAGAATTTACAAGACTCTAAACTAACAAGATTTGCTTGTGTACTAACATTTACTGGTATTGATGGTGCATATTTTAAAATTGCATTTATTACTCCAGGATCAGCTGCGATTATTCCATCTGGTTTGATTTGTTCTAGTTTTTTGCACATTGATATTACTTCTTCATAATCTGTATCAAATGCATATATATTCATTGCAACATATACTTTTTTTCCAATAGAATGTGCATATTCTATTGTTTTAAATAAATCTTCATCGTCAATTGCGGCTCTTGATCTTAATGATAAACTTGATGTACCACAATATATAGCATCTGCTCCATATAAAAATGCTATTTTTGCTTTTTCAAATGACCCTGCTGGGGCTAATAATTCTGGTTTTTGCATTAATAAATCCTCCATTTTTTTATAAGTATACTATTTTATTCATTATTTTTCAAGTAGCAATATATATTTAAAAAAAAAAGCATTCATATGCTTTTTTTAGTTATTGCAAGCCCATCCCCCACTTCCAATATCTCGGTTTCTAAATTTGGATTTTGGGTGACTTCTTGAATATATTCTCTTAAGTTTCTTACAGCAGTTCTTTGTTTGTGTTTATTATAATCACTCATTACATAACCTTTGTATAAAATATTATCTGCAAAAATTGTACCATTATCAGATAAAAGTCTTAGTGATTCTTTTAAGAAAAATGGATATTTTCCTTTTGCTGCATCAATAAATATCATGTCATATTTTTCATTTAAAGTTGGTAAAATCTCTACAGCATCTCCAATAATAATATTTATTTTGTCTTCTAATTTCATTTGTTTTATATTTTCTATTGCCTCATTTGCTCTATCTACATCTCGCTCAATTGTATCAATTTTACCATTATCTCCTAAAAATTCAGAAAAACATATTGCAGAATAGCCTACAGCAGTTCCTATTTCTAGGATTTTTGTAGGCTTTAATTCTTTCATTCTTTTTTCTATTTCTAAAAGCGTATCATCCATAATTATTGGGATGTGATTCTCTAATGCTCTATCTTTAATTATTTTTATTAATGTCCTGTTTATACACATATTTATCTTTCTCCAGCAATTTCTTTTATCTCTTCTGCCCATTTTTTTGCATTTCGGCACGCCTCTTCTTGACTACCAAAGTCAGATGCCTTTTCTGTTGCAAATGAGTTAATAGCATCTTCTATAGTGCTTGCTTGTTCTATTGATGATATAAACTCTTCTCTAAACGGTTGTATATAGTCATTTGCCCAAGCTGTAGCTAATGATTTTGCTTCTAATTCACTACTATATACTTTCTGATTTTTTTTACCAAATTGTATAATAGCATCAGAAATTCCATATTGACGTATTAAATCATAAAATTCTCCTTTTTTTCCTTTTACCCTTTCTGGTTTCTTACTCCCACTGCTTAAAATGTTATTCATTATGCCATCACTTACCTTTCGAGCTTGTATCTGTTTCATTTTATCTTCTCTCATGATCTTTTTTCCTCTTTTTTGTTTTAATTTTTTGATAATTATTGCTTTTTTTATAACTCCTATATTTTATTTATTTTCCACTATTTCTAGCAGCTCTTTCTCTTTCTTTATTATTTAATATTTTCTTCCTTAGTCTAATTGATTTTGGTGTAACTTCTACTAGTTCATCATCTTGTATAAATTCAATTGCTTTTTCTAGGCTCATTTGAATTGGTGGAACTAATCTTAATGCTTCATCAGAACCAGATGCTCTTGTGTTTGTTAAGTGTTTTTCTTTACATACATTTACAGCTAAATCTTCTCCTCTTGAATTAAGTCCAACTATCATTCCTTCATAAACATCTACTCCAGGTCCTATAAATAAATCACCTTTTTCTTGAGCATTATATAATCCGTATGTAATTGATTTTCCTGCTTCAAATGCAACTATTGTTCCTCTAACTCTAGCTACAACATCACCTTTAAATGGTTCATATCCTTTAAACATAGTTGCCATTGTTCCTTCACCTTTTGTATCTGTTAAAAATTCTGTCCTATATCCAATCAAACCTCTTGCTGGGATGTTAAATTCAATTTTTGTATGCCCTGCTTCAGCTGGCTCCATGTTAACCATTTCACCTTTTCTTCTTCCTAGTTTTTCTATAACTGTTCCAACAGAGTCATCTGGAATATTTACTACTAAAGTTTCTACTGGCTCACATTTTACTCCATTTATTTCTTTTATTATAACTTTTGGACGAGAAACTAATAATTCAAAACCTTCTCTTCTCATTGTTTCAATTAATACTGATAGGTGTAATTCTCCTCTTCCTGATACTTCAAAAGAATCTGGTGTATCTCCTTCTTTTACTCTTAAAGATACGTTTCTTTCAAGTTCTTTAAATAATCTATCTCTGATATGACGAGAAGTAACAAATTCACCTTCTCTTCCTGCAAATGGTCCATTATTTACAGAAAATGTCATTGTAACTGTTGGTTCATCAATATTTACAAATGGTATTTTTTCAATATTTTCAGGGTCACATACAGTTTCACCAATGCTGATATCTGAAATACCTGCAAATTCTATTATATCTCCTGCTGAAACTTCTTGAACTTCTTCTTTTTTAAGTCCAACATGAGTATATAATTTGGCAATTTTTCCTGTATAAACTGAATCATCTGATTTTATAATTGAAACTACTTGTCCAACTTTAAAATGACCACGTTCTACTCTACCAACACCTATTCTTCCAACATAATCATCATAGTCTATGTTAGATACAAGCATTTGGCTTGTTCCATCTTCATCACACTGAGGTGCTTTTATAGTATTTATCATTGTTTCAAATAATGGTGTCATATCACTATCAGGGTCTGATAAATCTAATTTTGATACTCCATTTTTAGCTGATGCATATACTACTGGGAACTCTAATTGGTCATCATTTGCATCAAGCTCTATAAATAGTTCCATAACTTGGTCAACAACTTTTTCAGGTGTTGCTCCAGGTCTATCTATTTTATTTATAACAACTATTGGTTTTAAATTAAGTGCTAATGCTTTTTTCAAGACTTCCCTTGTTTGAGGCATAACACCTTCAAAACTATCAACTAGTAAAAGCACTCCATCAACTGTTTTTAATACTCTTTCAACTTCTCCACCGAAATCAGCATGTCCTGGAGTATCTACTATATTTATTTTAATATCTTTATATGTAATAGATGTATTTTTGGAAAGAATTGTAATTCCTCTTTCTTTTTCTAGGTCATTTGAGTCCATTACTCTTTCTTGAACTTGCTCATTATCTCTAAAAATATGGCTTTGTCTTAATAAACTATCAACAAGTGTAGTTTTTCCATGGTCTACGTGTGCGATTATTGCTATGTTTCTAATTTTTTCGTTTATCATTTTTTGCTCCTTCTTTCATTTATTTAACTGTATAATTATACTACATTTGTCAATTATTGTCAATCTGCATTTTTCGGGTTATTTTCTTGCAAATTTTCTTTCAATTTCATATCTTGTCATTTTTATTACTAAAGGCTTACCTTTTGCATTCACAAAAGGATTTTGTAGGCTTAGTAATTCATCTATTAGACTTTCTATATCTTCTTTAGTTTTATTGATTGGCATTTTTGAAGCAACTCTTGAAGAAATTGCATCAATAAATTTTTCTTCTTTTTGACTTTCATCATTTCTTGGAGCTTGATTTATCTCTTCTAATACTTCTTTGAATAATTCTTCAGTATTTAAGTCCACACATATTTCAGGAACTCCAATTAGCTTTATAGTGTTTTCTCCAAATTCTTCTAAAGTAAATCCAGCTTTTTCAAATAGTTTTGTGTTATCTTTAACTATATTCATTTGTTTTGTATCTAAAGTTATTACATCTGGTAATAATAGCATTTGAGATGATTTGTCTCCTGTATTATTAAAATTATTTTTTATTTTTTCATACATTATTCTCTCATTTGCGAGCTTTTGATCCATAATGAATAATTCATTTTTAATTTCTAAAATCACGAAACTATCAAATGCACTACCTATATAATTATAATTTGGCTTAGTGTATTGTTCTTCATTTTCAAAAATACTTAAATTGTCTTGTGAAAAATCATCATCATTTATTTCATAAATATTATCATTTTTCTTAGGCTCTTCAATTATTCTTCCACCATAAGGTTCTTTTCCAAATAATTTTTTATACATTTGCCTAAATGACAATTCCGAATTTTGATCTTCTTGTTGTACTTCTTCGTCAACTTCTATATTTTCTTTAATAGTTTCTTCTGGAGAAATGCTTTCTATATTTTCATCTTCTATTATTTCTTGATTATTTGTTTCAAGTTTTTGTTCTTCTAAACTTTGATTTTTATTAGTATTATATTCGTTTAGATCATTTTCAGAATTTTGTTGCTTATTTTCTTCAATTTCTGATTCATTTTGTTGAGTTAATTCTTTTTCCACTAAATCTTGATTTTCTTCTGTTTTTATTTCATCTTCTTGAACAGAATTTGTTCCTTCATTTATTTGTTCGTTAATCTCTGTTGATGAAGTAATTTCATTATTAATTGATGAATTAAATTGCTCTGTCATCTTTTTATACTCATCTGTTAATTGAATATTAGGGTTATCTTCAACTTCTTTTTTTAATTCTTCTTGTAAAAGCCTTAGTTTATTGAAAACATCTTCATTTGAATAATCTAGTTTTGATGTTATAGGATTGTTAATTGGTTTTGTTTCATTTTCAACTTTCTCTTTTTTTGTTTTTATTGAAGCATCTTCGGCAAATGCACTTACTTTTAGCTGATTTTCATCAACTTTTTGGCTTTCATTTGATATGTTTTGTTTTACTAATGAATCTTTAATTGCATGATAAACAGCTTTAAATACAATACTCTCTTCAGCAAATCTAACCTCCAATTTTGCTGGGTGTACATTTACATCTACTTTTGATGGAGCCATCTCGATATTTAATACTAAAAACGGAAATTTGCCAAATGGTAATAGTCCTTTATATGCTTGTTCAACTGCAGAACTTAAAGTTTTATCTTTAACATATCTATTATTTACGAAAAATATTTGGTTTGATCTATTGGCTCTGCTTATACTTGGATTACCTATTACTCCTTTAACTTTTATATATTCAAATTCATAGTCTACATTAATTAAATTATTAGTAACTTCTTTTCCAAAAATATTATATATAGAATCTCTAATATTTCCACTACCATTTGTTGAAATAACGTTTTTTCCAGTATTAATATATTTAATCGATACATCAGAATTAATAAGTGCTATTCTTGTAACTACATCTTCTATATATCCTGATTCTGTAAAATCTTTTTTTAGGAATTTGTATCTAACAGGTGTGTTGAAAAATAGGTTTCTTATAGTAATTGTAGTTCCTTTTGCACACCCTATTTCATCAACTGATAATACTTTTCCACCTTCAACAACAATTCTTGTTCCTATTTCATCTGTTTCTTGACGACTTACTAGTTCAACATTTGATATTGCTGCAATACTTGCTAAAGCTTCTCCTCTAAAACCCATAGATTTTACTTCTTGAAGGTCATCTGCTGATCTTATTTTGCTTGTAGCATGTCTTTCAAAAGCCATTTCAACATCATCTTTTTGAATTCCTTTTCCATCATCAGTAATTCTAATAAAAGATATTCCACCATTTTTTATTTCTATTGTTATATGTTTTGCACCAGCATCAATTGAGTTTTCTACTAGTTCTTTAACTACAGAAGCAGGTCTTTCTATAACTTCTCCTGCAGCTATTTTGTTAATTGTTAATTCATCTAATAATACAATGTTTCCCATAAAAATTTATCCTTTCGAATAATATATATGTTTAAATTTACATTTAAATTATACCATTAAGAAAATTCTATTTCAATAAAAAGTAACACATTTTTTTATTTTTCATAGTATATATCATACAAAAGAGAGCCAAGAACTATTTTTTTACAAGGAGGTATTTTTATGTGCAATAATGATAATATTCTTTGGTTCATTATTCTTTTCTTACTTCTTTTCTGTGGTGGATGTGGAAACAGAAATTGTTGTGATAACAATTTTAATTCTTAATTTACCAGGCTAAATATACTTAATGTTTTTTAGAAAGGAGGCGTTATTTTATGCCAGAAAATAGAGGTGGATGTGGCTTTGGATTAAATGATGACTGCATTTGGATTATAATTCTTATATTATTAATTTTCTGCTGTTGTGGAAATGGAAACAGAGGTTGTTGCTAATAGAATAAAAAATAAGATTTTGTAGAAAAAAAGGGGACGAAGTTAATTTTTCAACTCCGTCTCCTTTTTCATTTTTTAACTATTGTAATAATTTTAATTCAACATTTTGTGCTTTGTATTTATTTGTTTTTTCATCTAAAATAAATTCTGTTAAACTCTGTGACAAGCTATCACTGTTTTGTTTTAAGTCTGTCGTATAGTATAAATTAATTTTTTCAAAAGTAATATTATTAGTAACTATTTCTTTAAAAACTTCTGCCATATGTTTGTCATCTTCACAAACTAAAATTAATTGTGGAATAGATTTCATTCCTGAATCCATTGGGATAAAGTTATCATAAAAATCTTTGTAAAATTTCATTTTATCTACACATTTCTTTTTCCAATCATCTTCACGTCTAAATACTTCAAAAAGAAATTGAATTGATTTTTTAGACTTTGTAAGTGTAACTAGACCACCACTTGGTTTAAATACCTTGTTCATTGTTTTTGCAGTAAGTGCTGGCTTTACAGTATAACTATCAAAAACTTTTACTTTTTTTAGATACGCAATAAGGACTTGGTTTCCGGCTAGTCTTTTCTTAATCATAGCAACAGGTTTTGTATTATCTGATTGTTGCCATTTACATTCAACATCATCACGGGTATCTAATAAGTATTTTCCCATTTTTTCTAAACAATAAATCCTATAAATGCCCTTTCCTTCATCAGAATTAAAGTAATATCTTGTTAAAATTTTGCATTTAACTAATGATTCTAACTTATTATTAAGTTTATCTTGTGATTTTATGTCATACCCTTTAATTTCTAGCATTTGCATTAATTGCCTTGAAGTAATAAATTCAAATTCATTTACTAAATATAAAATAGCAAAATGAATATCTGTAATTTGGCCTACGTTTATTTTATGTATTACTTGATTCATTGATACATACCCGTCTTTGCCATCAAATGTTTTTATTTCACCTTTTCTAATAGCAAAAGGTGATACTTGTGCTTTAATTTGGTTATCTTGAACCATTTTTCTTTCCTCCCTTATCTTAAGTTAATATTATTTTATCACTTTAAAAGCAAAATGTCTATAAATTGTTTTCAATTTCTTTTAAGCTTAAATACTTCCACTGCCCAAGCTTTAAATTTTTAACATCTATATCTCCAATTTTGCTTCTATGTAAAGCTAATACTTTTTTATTAATTGCTTCACACATTTTTCTAACTTGTCTATTTTTTCCTTCATGAATTATTATCTGTATTCTAGAAATATCTTTCTCTTCATCTATTTTAAGAATTCTAACTTTTGCAGGTTTTGTAATATAATCATTATCTATTTTTACACCATTTTTTAATTGTTCAATGTCTTGCTCTGTAACTTTTCCTTTTAATGTTACATTATATGTTTTTTCAATTTCATTTTTAGGATGTGTAAGTTTATTTACTAATTCACCATCATTTGTTAAAATTAACGCTCCAGATGTATACATATCTAGCCTTCCAACTGGAACTACTCTTTTGTTTATTCTTATTAAATCAAGTACTTTATCTCTTCCAAACTGTTCATGTGCAGTAGTTACATATCCTATAGGTTTATTTAATAATATATATATTTTCTCTTCTTCAGTTTCTATAACCCTTCCATTATATTTAACAATATCATTTGAATTTACTTTTGTTCCAAGTTCAGTAACTATTTTGCCATTTACCTCAACTTTTCCCTGTAATATATATTCTTCACATTTTCTTCTAGATGCTATTCCAGCTTCTGCTAAATATTTTTGCAATCTTTTTTCTTCCATTTACTCTTTTCCTTCCAATTCTTCTAAAATAGTATTAAAATACTCTGGTATAGGTGCTTCAATGTGTATCTCTTTTTCTGTAATTGGATGTTTAAAATCTAAAGCTTTTGCATGCAAACATTGCCCAACAATACCCCATTCATTTTTACCATTTGAGTATGTATTATCTCCGATAATAGGATATCCAATATGAGATAAATGTACTCTTATTTGGTGGGTTCTACCTGTTTCTATATTTATTTCTAATAGTGTATATTTTTCTTTATATCTATTTAATACTTTAAAATGTGTTATAGCTTCTTTTCCATTTTTATCTACCGCCATTTTCTTTCTATCTTGCTTACTTCTGGCAATTGGCATATTAATTGTTGCTTCATTTTCCTTAATTATTCCTCTTACTAAAGCAATATATGTTTTTTTTATTTTATGATTTTTTAAATCTTCACTTAGTTTAATATGAGCTTTATCATTTTTAGCAACTATAATTGCTCCTGAAGTATCTTTATCAAGTCTATGTACAATTCCTGGTCTTATTTCTCCACCAATTCCTGATAAAGAGTCTCTACATATCGCCATAACTGCATTAACCAAAGTACCATCCAGATTACCATTTGCAGGATGAACAACCATCCCTTTTGGTTTATTTATAACTATAATATCATTATCTTCATATAGTACTTCAAGTGGTATGTTTTGTGGTTTCAAATCAATTTCTTTTGGTTCTGGAATATTAATCAAAATTTCATCATTTACACTTGTTTTATAAGATGGTTTTATTTTTTTTCCATTTACTGTAATCTGATTTTCTTCTATTAATCTTTGAACTGTATTTCTAGATAATTCAGTATGATACTCTGAAATAAAACTATCAATTCTTTTACCTTTTAAATTATCATCTATTTTTATTTTCATTTTTAATATTATTCCTTTCAGCTTTATTCTTATGTTCATAAATCATCTTGACAGTATTATTTGTCATAATTAAAGCCATACCTAACCATGCAATAATTATGTATATATATGCTATATTTATTTCAATATGATGCCCAATATTTATAATTAAAATTACGCTATTATTCCAAATTCTATCTATCACATTACTTATAGCTCCAGCTATAGCAAAACTTAACACTATTTTTGTTCTTTTTTTTATATAGATGTTATTACTAAAAATATATCTAAATATCATAATTACAATTATTATACTTATCATTATATGATATCCATTATCTTGATTTTGTATTGTCCAAGATTTATTCGATAATAAAAATTTACTAATTTGGTCTATCATAATCAAACAAAATATTATTATTATTACGATCTTATTTTCTTTTTTCATATTTGTCTCCTAAATTTTAAGCTCTCTATATTGATTAGTTAAATTTTAAAAATTTATATACTACTATTTCTTTTTAAATATGTATTTATAAAACTTAATTAGTTATATTTTACTATATTTTTTTTGTAATATCAATAAGAAAGCGTTTACTTTGTGCATTTTTTGTGATATAATGCCTTTGAAATCTAATGTAAGGAGTGACTATTATGGATGAAATTTCAAGTAATAGTTTGGCAGAAGATAAGGTTTCTATTTTATATATTTTAAATAAACTTGACCGTGATATTACAGAAAGTGATTTATATAAGTTTATTATGCCTATTAACAATATTAACTATTTCTATTATAAACAAATCTTATCTGACCTTGTTGATTCCAAACTAATTGAATCTTACACTAAAGATGACAAAGATGAAAATAAAAAAACCATATATAAAATAACCTCTGAAGGAAAAGACTCTTTATTGTTGACTATAGATGTTTTACCTGGATTAAAAAAATTAAAAGCAGATACAGCATTAAAAAACGAACTTTCTAATATTACACAGGAAAACTCTATTATTACTGAATACATACCTGAAAACGAACATTCTTATACAGTTAAGTGTAAAATCATAGAAAATAATCAAACAATTTTTGAAGTACGTACTTTTGCTGGCTCAAATGAACAGGCAAAACTAATATCTGAAAATTGGAAAATAAATGCTTATTCTATTTATCCTAAAGTTTTAAGTTTACTTACTGGAAAAGAATAGGTATTATATTACATTATTGTTTTAAATTAAATAGATATATATAAAAGCTCATAATTACTAAAAATAGTAATTATGAGCTTAAATGTTGGTAGCGAGAGGGAGATTCGAACTCTCGACCTGCCGGGTATGAACCGGATGCTCTAGCCAACTGAGCTACCTCGCCATATCAACATACCTATTATAGTCATTTTTTTTAACTTTGTCAATAGTTTTCAAAAAAAATTGCCAAGGTTAAGGCAATTTCTAAGATATTTATAACTTATAATATTCTGCAATTAATTTGTCTAGTTTAACACTTAAATCATAAATAATACTATAGTCTTGTCCTTCTTCTATACTTTTATTTAGTTCATCTCTTAATTTACATATTTCATCATTTAGCA
>CAMZHI010000052.1 GCA_947306755.1 uncultured Clostridia bacterium
ATTTATATATTAATTTTTTAATAGTGTTTTTTAATATTTGCTATTATCGTAAAAATTTTATCAATAAATTCAGCTAAACTACTTGACATAATTAAGAAATTATTATAATATATATTAAGTTAAATCTATTTAAATTTTTTTAATTATTATTTCTAAACTCCTTATGAATAATTTTAAATTTAGGAGGAAATAATGTCAAAATTTTTATCAAAAATATTAGTAATATTATTGCTTGCAATAATATTTATTTCTAATGCGTACCAAATGGTTAATGCAGCTTTTGAAATATCAGAAGCAAATATACAAAAGATAGGACAAGCTGATTATCATTTAAAATATTATCAAGAAGCAAAAGGAATGGATACATACTGTATATGCAGTATAGTAGGTCGTTATCAAGATGGGAAATTTTACCCAGCATATTGTTTAAATAAAGATATGAATGGAGCAGAGAAAATACCAGATTATATTGTAGATGTAGATTCTTTAATAGATAATAATGGGGTATGGAGAGCAGTTAAAAATGGATACCCATATAAAACAGCAGGAGAAATGGGACTTTCTTCAGATTTTGATGCATTTGCAGTTACAAAATTTGCAATATACTGCTTAATTGGACAATCTGATGTAAATTTATTCACAGCAGATGAAGGAGATGATGAAGGTCAAGCAATGCTTAATGCTTTGCATAATCTTGTAGATATTGGACTAAATGGATCTGGAAGTTTTAAAAATGAACTAAAAATATCTCAAATTGGAGAATTAACAGAAGATGGAGAATACTATTCTTTAGTATATAAAGTAACAGCAGGAACTACCATACAAAGTTATGATATAAAATCTGTTTCAGGTTTATCAAATGGAGAATTAATTACAGATACAAATGGAAACATTAAAACATCATTTAATTCAGGAGAAAATTTTAAAATAAAAATACCAAAACAAAATTTAAATTCAGACAAAAATATTAATATTCAAATAGAAGCAAAATTAAAATCTTATCCATTATACTATGGAAAAACAAGAATCTCAGGCACTCAAAATTATTTGTTAACTGCAAATTCCTATCAAAATATTAATTCAGAAATAAACACAAACCTTAAATTAAACACTGGGAAAATATTAATAAATAAAGTAGACAGTGATACAAAAGAAGCAATAGAGGGTGCAGAATTTGAGCTTTATAATTCAAAAAATGAAAAATTAGGAACATATTTAACAAATAAAAACGGAAAAATCGAAATTTCTAATTTATATCAAGGAAAATATTATTTGAAAGAAACAAAAACTAATGAAAACTATATTTTAGATGAAAATACTGAATTTTCAATAGATGTAGTTTATAACAAAACTAACACTATTGATATAGAAAACAAACATAAAACAGGTAATTTAACAATTAATAAAGTGGATAAAGACAATAATGATTTTGCTATTGAAAATGTCGGATTTGAGCTATATTCAGAAGATTCGAAATTAATAGGAAGTTATTTTACAGATAAGAATGGAAAAATAGAAATAAAAGACTTAAGAACAGGGAATTATAGACTGAAAGAAATTAGTACAAATGAATGGTATAATTTAGCTGATGAAACAAACTTGGAGATTAAATGGAATGAAACAACAGAAAAAACAATAGAAAATGAATTAAAAAAAGGTCAAATTAGAATCATAAAAGTAGATAAAGATAATCATGAAGTAAAACTAAAAAATGTGGTTTTTGAAGTATTGGATACAAAAGATAATGTATTAGAAAAAATCACTACAAATGAAGATGGAGAGGCTTTAACAAAAGAGTATTCTTTAAGAGATTATGGAAAACTAAGGCTTAAAGAAATTGAAACAAATGAATTATATGATTTAAATAATGAAATCAAAGAAATCGTTTTAGAAGAAAATCAAATAAAAGATATAGTTTTTGAAAACGAAAAAATCAAAGGAAAAGTAAAAATAGTTAAAAAAACATCTGAAAAAAGTGATATTACTGGATTAGAAAAAGGAGCGGTTTTAGAAGGAGTTAAGTTTGAAATCTATAATGAAAATGGAAAAATTGTAGATTGGGTTCAAACTGATAGTGAAGGAATTGCAATTTCAAAAGATTTAGAAAAAGGAAAATACAAAATTAAAGAGGTTGAAACAAATAAATGGTATTTATTAGATGAAAGTGAAAAAGATGTGGAAATTACAAATAACAATCAAATAATAACATTAACTTTAGAAAATACACCGGCAAAACCTGATGAAGAAATTGTTAAAACTGGGCCTGAAAAAGCCTTAGCTAGAGAAGAAATTGAATATAGAATTAATATTCAAAATACAGGAAATGTCCCACTTGATAATTTTATTTGGGAGGACGAAATTCCAATAGATTATATAAGAGTTAATAAAATATATTTAGGAACATTTAATCAAGAGAATATCTATAATTTATATTATAAAACAAATATAAAAGATGAATATGTATTACTTTTAGAGGATGTTTCAAGTAAAACTGCTGAAGAAATTGATTTTTCAAAAGAACTTACTGGTGATGAATATATAACAAATATAAAAATTGATTTTGGAACTGTAGATATAGGCTTTAAAACAGAAAATGAAGCGATAATTAAGGCAAAAGTTAACTCAAATGTTAAAAGAGATGATATATTTGAAAATAAAGTTTTACTTACAAGTAATTATAAAGGATTTAATTTAAGCAAACCATCATCTTGGAAAACAACTATATATGAAATCCTTCCATTGACAGGAATGTAGATGTTGACATATAGTATTAAATGTGATACTATTATGTAAGGATAATATTTATATAAAAGGAATATAAATATGTCAAATATTGAAAAATTAATTCTTAAAATGAAGAGGCAACCAAACGGAATCAGATTTTTAGAACTAAAAAAAGTTTTAGAATTTTATGGATATTCTATGAAAGCAAAAACTGGTACATCACATAGGCAATTTATAAATAAGGCTGGTAATGTGATTACAATAAAAGAAGAAAATCCACTAAAAGCAGTATATGTAAAGGATGTATTAAAGAGAATTAGGATTTAAAATGTTGAAAAATAATTAGAATTTTGATTGTGTTGAATTTTAATTATTTTCCAACGAGAAAGGATTTTATGAAAATGAGAAAAATTGATGAATATATGAAAATGCCATATAATTTTATAATACAACCTATTAATGATGAAAGCGGTTATTATTATTATGCTAGAGTTCTAGAATTTGATGGGTGCCAAAGCACAGGAGAAACATTTGAAGAAGCATATAAAAATATACAAGAAGCAATGGAAGGATGGATTGAAGCAAAACTTGAAGGAGGATTTGAAATCCCTAAGCCACTAAAAAAAGAAAAATTTAGTGGAAAATTTGTAATAAGAATTCCAAAATCACTACATTATCGACTATCTGTTGAAGCAAAAGAAGAAGATGTATCTTTGAACCAATATATATTGTATAAATTAAGTAAATAAATTTGTTATTGGGTTGTCATTGGGGACGGACCTTTTTGACAACTTGTTATTGGGGACGGTCCTTTTTTGCACATTTAGGGCCTTCCCCAAGATGAAAAAAGAAGGATGTAAAAATGGAAAATAGATATAAAAGTATTATAGTTGTTGATTTAATATTGACAAGAAAGAATAATGAAAAAACAGAAGTATTGCTGGCTTTACGAAAAAATACAGGATATAATGATGGAAAATATGAGTTACCTGGTGGTCATGTTGAAGAAGGTGAAGATTTAATAGATGCTATGATACGAGAAGCAAAAGAAGAATTAAATATAGAATTGAAAAGAGAAAATTTAAGTATTGTACATATACTACATCATTATAAAGCTGATAGAATAATATTTAGAATATTAGCAAAAAAATATGAAGGAAATATTCAAATTGGAGAATCAGACAAATGTGAAAAACTTGAATGGTTTGATATAAATGAATTACCGAATAATATTGATATCAAATCAAAAAATGATTTGATAGAAATAAGCCAAGGTATTTTTTATGATAATAGTGATTTTATAAATGTAAATTAGGAGGAGAAAAGGATGAATAGTTTTATTAGAAAAATAAAAAGTGTTCCAGATTTTGAAACAGAGAAATTCTTTAAAGGTTATTATTTAAGTAAAAAGAAATTGAACTCAGATATATATTTAATAGAAATGGAATATGGCCATAAATTTTATCAAAAAGAAAAAGTAAGTACTCATATATATTATATTTTAGAAGGTTCTGGATTAGCATGTATTGATGGAAATAGATATAATATTGAAAAAGGCGATATTATAGAAATTCCAGTTGATACAGAGTTTGCATTTAAAGGAAAAATGAAAATGATTGAAATTATGGATCCTCCATTTGAACCAAGTACACATATTGATACAAGAAAAAATGATTTATAGAGATAGGAGATATAAAAAATGAGTCAAATAGTTGAAATCATTAAGTATGAATTATTAAAAAGATGCAATAATTATAAGGAAAAATATGGTTATGATTTTTGGAATGATCATATAAAATATGTTGTTAAAAATTCAATTGAATTAGCTGCAAAATATAATGCTGATGTTGAGATAGTTGAATTAGGAGCACTATTGCATGATATATCAATGCCATCAGAGATCGGTCCAAGAGATGAACATCATATTTATGGAGCTCAAATTGCAGATGAATTATTGACAAAATTGAATTATCCAGAAGATAAAAAAGAAATGGTAAAAAAATGTGTATTAAATCATAGAGGAAGTAAAAACCTAGTTAGAGATTCAATTGAAGAACAATGTGTTGCAGATGCAGATGTTATGGCGCATTTTGATTGTATTCCATCATTGTTTCATTTAGCATTTGGCAAAAACGAGATGGATAAATCAATTGAAGAAGGAACAGAATTTGTAAAGAAAAAGCTAGAAAGAGATTTTAATAAATTGAGTGATAGAACAAAAGAAGAAATAAAAGAAAGATACGAAAACATAATGAAAGTATTGTTTGGCTGAAAAAGGAATAGATACCAATTTGAAAAGAGCAAAAAAGTACTCTGTCATAAATTAAAAAGTATAAAAAAAATCCTTTAGTTAATACTTATATTATAAGAATTAACGAAAGGATTTTTTTATGGATAAAAAGAAAATAAACCAAAAAGAAACATGTGAAGATGCAACAAAATATGGCGAATTTGTATCATCATTTTTTGGATGGATAACACCCAAACATCAAAAAGAAAGAGTGGAAGAATTAGAAAAATTAGGTAAAGAAAAAAGAAAAGTGTAAATTGGTAAATTGGGACCGGGTTGTCATTGGGGACGGACCTTTTTGACAACTTATTAAAAAGTTAGTTGTCAAAAAGGTCCGTCCCCAATGACAACCGGTCCTAAATTACCACACTATAAAACTCGAAGAAAAATAAAGATATAGTGAGAAAACAAAAGAAAAAAGAAGTACATTATCTGCCAGGTATAAAAGATATGACAAAAATATATGAAAATAAATGTTGAAAAATGAAAAAAATGAAAGTATAATATCATTGAAAGTCAAAGAAAGTCAAAAACAAAAAGAGGTGATTAGATGAGAGTCTCAGATATAATCGAAGAATTCATCAAAGAGCTATTTGATGAAGATGACGAAATAGAAATACAAAGAAATGATTTAGCACAAAAATTTAATTGTGTACCATCACAAATCAACTATGTAATATCTACAAGGTTTAAGCCATCACAAGGGTATTATGTAGAAAGTACTCGTGGTGGTGGAGGACATATTACAATAAAAAAAGTAAATAATACTAAATCAGATTACTTAATGCATATAATACAAAATATAGGCACTAGTTTATCAAATAGTGAAGCACAAATTTTAATAAGTGATTTTTTAACATATGATTTAGTAAATACAAAAGAAGCAAAGTTATTAAGAGTAGCAACAAGTGATAATGTACTTGATATTCCAAGAGAATATCGCGATAAATTAAGAGCAACAATTTTGAAAAATATGTTGTTAAACTTAACATAACAAAATAATTTGAGGACGGTCCTTTTTACAAATTTTTTAATTTAAGGACTGGTCTTAATTGAAGGATAGTTGTTTTATTAAAAAATAACTAATCCGCGTCAGCATATCGTTTTTAAAATCCGTATGGTGGGTATCCCTAAAGGGGGTACCATAGGATTTTAAAAATGATGTGCGGTTAAACAGGATTAGTTATTTACCTATAAAAAAACAACTATCTAAAATAAAAAAAAGAAAGGAATGATTTATTATGAAATGTGAAAATTGTGGAAAAAATGAAGCAAATGTGAAATATACTCAAATTATTAATGGAGAGAAAAAGCAAATGTTTTTATGCGAAGATTGTAGTGAAAAATTAGGAATCAATGATATTCACTTCAATATGCCAATTAATTTTACAAGTTTTTTGACTGATTTTTTTGATGATATGAATGATATCAGTTTAATGCCATCTATAGGAGCTGCTAAAACATTAAGTTGCAGTAAATGTGGATTAGACTGGGATGACTTCCTACACACTGGTAAATTTGGTTGCAGTAATTGTTATTCTGATTTTGAATCAAGAATTGATCCTATTTTAAGAAGTTTGCAAGGTGCTACAAATCATATTGGAAGACTAGGAGATGTAAAAACAGGAAATAATGTTAAACAAAACTTAGATGATAAAATGACAGGAAAACAAGAAGCAAATTTAAGTGAAGTAGATAAACTTAAGGAAGATTTGAAAAATGCTATTAAAGAAGAAAGATATGAAGATGCAGCAAAGATACGTGATGAATTGAAGAAACATGAAAATGAGTAAATTTTTCATTGGGGACAGTCCCCAATGAAAAAAGAAAGGAAGAAAAAGAAATGAATTGGTATATGCAAACTGGAAAAGATGGAGATGTTGTTTTAAATAGCAAAATTAATTATTCAAGAAATTTAAGAAACTATAGATTTGAAACAAAAGATTTAAAAGATATACAAGAAATTGAAAATTTAGTTAAAACAAATCTTCCAAGTATAGGATATGGTTTAAAATTTTTAAAGCTAAAAGATATGGATGAATTAACTAAAAAAAGCTTGAATGAAAAAGGTTTGATTGATGAATATTCATCAAATAATAATGTATCTGTCCTAGTAAATGATGATGAAAATATTTGCATAGTAATAAATGCTCAAAATCATTTTGAAATTCAAATTTTTAGTACAGGAATGGAACTTGAAAATACCTTTAATTTTGCAAGAGAAATTGACCAAATAATTGAGAAAACTTTTGATATTGCCAAAAGCAAGAAATATGGATATTTAACAACATCACCGATGAATGTTGGAACAGGAATGAAGGTAAGTTTAACACTTCATCTTCCAGGTCTTACTAAAACTGGAAATATAAGAAAAATTTCACAAACAATTAATGACTTTGGATTAAGTTTTATTGCAAAATATATTAAGGAATCAAATTCTATAGGAGATATTTATCAAATATCAAATAAGCAAACATTAGGAGTTTCAGAAGAAACTATTATTAATAGCATAAAAGGTATAGTTGATAAATTAGTAGAACAAGAAAGACAAGCAAGAAAGCTTTTAGGAAAAAATGAAATAGAACTTGAAGATTTAGTATATAGAAAATATGGTATTTTAGTAAATGCAAGAAAACTAAAATGGGATGAAGCTATAGAACTATTATCTGATGTTAAAATGGGTGTAGATTTAGGATTGATTAAAGAAATTAATGATAGCCAAATTGCAAAAATGTATTTCTATATTAATCCTGCAAATTTACAACTACATTTTGGACAAAATCTTGATTCATATGATAGAGACATAAAACGAGCAGAGCTTATAAAACAATTAATAATGAATAATTAGATTTCATAGATTGAATCAATAACTATTGAAGAATAGCAACGGCGGCATTGTATATCTTTTTTCGTGCTTTAGTCGAGAAAAAAGCATATACAATGCACAGCCAAGTTGCGGATTAAATAAAAAATAATGTTAATATAATAAAGCAACATCAGTAAATATAAAGAGAGGGAAATATCTTAATTCCCTAAAGAAAGACCAGTGATAAAAAAGATGTGTCCCCCTACAAGAAAAGAAAGGAGTGAGTTATATGATTTATAAATTTACATCAAGAGCAAAACAAGCAATTGAATGTGCACAAGAAGAAGCAATTTCTTTAGGACATAATTATGTTGGTTCAGAACATATTTTGTATGGACTAATTAAAGAAGGCGCAGGAGTAGCAAGTAAAGTATTAAGCAATCAAGGAATTACAGAAGAAGATATTGAAACAAAGATTATAGAAATGATAGGAAAAGAAGTTATTACTTCAAGTGAAGCTTTAAGCTTTACACCAAGAGCAAAAAGGGTTATAGAAAATAGCTTTATTGAAGCAAAAAAGCTAGGATATGACTACATAGGCACTGAGCATTTACTTATGGGAATACTAAGAGAAGGAGATAGTATTGCTGTAAGAATAATGATAGAATTAAATGTTGATTTGCCTAAGATATATAATGAAATAATAAATGTTATAAATGAAACTGAAGATATTTCACAAGATAAAGGAACAAATAAAGGTGCAAAAGGCAGTTTTAATTCTACACCAACTCTTAATCAGTTTGGTGAAGACTTAACTAAAAAAGCAGTTGATGGAAAGTTAGATCCTGTTATAGGAAGAAATGAAGAAATTCAAAGAGTTATACAAATTCTATCAAGAAGAACTAAAAATAACCCTTGTTTAATAGGCGAGCCTGGAGTTGGTAAAACAGCAATTGTTGAAGGTTTAGCATTAAAAATTAATAATAGTGATGTTCCAGAAGTTCTTAAAAATAAAAGAGTAGTGTGTTTAGATATTTCTGGAATGGTTGCAGGTGCGAAATATAGAGGTGATTTTGAAGAAAGAATCAAAAAAGCACTTGGAGAAATCAAAAAAGCAGGTGATGTAATACTATTTATAGATGAAATTCATACAATAGTTGGAGCAGGATCTGCAGAGGGTGCAATTGATGCTGCAAATATTTTAAAACCAATGCTTGCAAGGGGAGAAATTCAATTAATTGGTGCAACAACTATTGAAGAATATAGAAAATATATTGAAAAAGATACAGCTCTAGAACGTAGATTTAGCCCTGTTACAGTAAATGAACCAACTGCAAAAGATACAATTACTATATTAAAGGGAATAAGAGATAAATATGAAGCACATCATAATGTTAAAATAACAGATGAAGCAATTGAAGCAGCTGTAAATTTATCAGTTAGATATATTAATGATAGATATTTACCAGATAAGGCAATTGACTTAATAGATGAAGCATCATCAAAAGCAAGATTAAAAACATATACAGAGCCAGAAGAATTAAAGAAAATGCAAGAAGAAATTGATAGTATAGTAAAAGATAAAGAGGAAGCTGTGCGTAGCCAGAAATTTGAAAAAGCAGCAAAACTTCGTGACAATGAAAAGGCATTAAGAGAAAAATATGAACAAGAAGAGAAAAAATGGAAAAATAAAAAGACAAAAACAATTGTAACAATTAGTGAAGAAAATATTGCTGATGTAATCGCTCTATGGACTGGAATTCCAGCTAAAAAGATTACAGAAGATGAAAATTCAAGACTTCGTAATTTAGAGCAAAGTTTACATGAGAGAGTTATTGGTCAAAATGAAGCAGTAGAAGCAGTTTCAAAAGCAATAAGAAGAGGAAGAGTAGGATTAAAAGATCCTTCAAGACCAATTGGTTCATTCTTATTCTTAGGACCAACAGGAGTTGGTAAAACAGAACTTTCAAAAGCATTAGCAGAAAGCTTATTTGGAGATGATAATGCATTAATAAGAATTGATATGAGTGAATATATGGAACCACATTCAATTTCAAAATTAATAGGTTCACCTCCAGGATATGTGGGATTTGAAGAAGGAGGACAACTTACAGAAAAGATTAGAAGAAAACCATATTCAGTTATTTTATTTGATGAAATAGAAAAAGCTCATCCTGATGTAATGAATATGTTACTTCAAATTCTAGATGATGGAAGACTTACAGATTCAAATGGTAGAACAGTTAATTTTAAAAATACAGTAATTATTATGACTTCAAATGTTGGGGCAAGATTAATTACAGATAAAAAATCATTAGGTTTTTCAAATAATGGAGAGGAATCAAATGAGCAAAAAGATTATGAAACAACCAAAAAAGAAGTTATGGCAGAATTAAAAAAAGAGTTTAGACCAGAATTTTTAAACCGTATTGATGAAATAATAGTATTCCATAAATTAAATGATGAAGAAATTTCTAAGATTATTGATATTATGCTAAAAGAAGTAAAGAAAAAGTTGAGTTCTCAAAAATATGAAATAGAATTTACTCCAGAAGTTAAAAATCTTATTTCTTCAAAAGGGATAGATAAAAACTTTGGAGCAAGACCTTTAAGAAGAACAATTCAAAA
>CAMZHI010000053.1 GCA_947306755.1 uncultured Clostridia bacterium
GTTTCTCTCCCGTAGTTCTTTTTTATAATACCACCCTTTTAAACTTTTGTCAATAGATTTTTATGTTTTTTTATGTTAATCTTTCCTTATTATTTTTTATAATAACTTATAAAAAATATTATATTTACTACAATACCAAGTAACCTATCATCTATATTTCCACCAATATAATGTCCTCTCCTATACTTTTAATTTTATCCCATTCTATTATAATATCATTACTTGATGAAAAAAAATTTAACAACTTGTTTGGACCTCCTGGAACAATGATTGATGTTATTTTTCCAGTTTCTAAATCTGCACATACATCTTGCACATATCCAAGCCTTGTAGCATTCGTTATATTTATAACTTCTTTTTTTCTAAAATCCATTCCTTTATCTTGCATACATTATTCTCCTTTTATAAATAATATGTATAATCAATAAAAAAGTCACAATAAAATTTATTATTATGACTTTAATTATACATCCTTTTTATATGTTTTATTGCACTTTTTTCAAGCCTTGATACTTGTGCTTGTGAAATACCTATTTCATCTGCCACTTCCATTTGTGTTCTTCCTTCAAAAAATCTTCTCGATATTATATCTTTTTCTTTTTGATTCAATTTTTTCATTGCTTGTTTTAAGGCTAATTTTTCTATCCAGTTTTCATCTGTATTTTTTACATCTTTAATTTGATCCATTACATAAATATTATCTGTTCCATCATTATATACAGCTTCTTGAAGAGAAATTGGATCTTGTATTGCATCTAAACTAAATACAATTTCTTCTTTATTTACATCTAATTCTTTTGCAATTTCATCAATTGTAGGTTCTCTAGAATTTTCTTTATTATATTTTTCTTTTAATTGTATTACTTTAAAAGCCAAATCTTTCATTGATCTACTAACTCTTATACTAGTATTATCTCTTAAATATCTTTTAATTTCTCCGCAAAATCATTGGAACAGCATAAGTTGAAAACTGCACTCCTTGAGTTAAATCAAAATTATCAATTGCTTTTATTAATCCTATACAACCAATTTGAAACAAATCATCTGCAGATTCTCCTCTACCTCTGAACCTTTGTATTACTGATAATACTAATCTTAGATTCCCATTTATAAATCTATTCCTTGCTTCTTCATCTCCATTTTTTACTTTTATTAATAATTCATTTTTTTCTTCTTGTGATAGCATAGGTAATTTAGCAGTATTTACACCACTTATCTCTACCTTGTTTATCAAAAGAATACCTCCTTTTTTATATTTTTTCCGTTACTATTTAATAGTTAATATAAGAAATAGTGATATATAAATAATTTAAGAAGTTTCGAATGTGATTGGAGAAGGGATAATCATTTCTTTAATATAAATTAATGAGGAAGCGATGGCTTGCATGAACAAATTGGAACGCTTTAATAAGATCAACATTAATATATATTTCATTAAGCGTTCCGTGAATTTGTTCAAGCGCGAATTTTTCTCAAGAAAAATTCTGTGCAATGTATCTTGTATAATAGAAAAGTGCAGCTTTTCTATTATACAAGAGCAGCGAGAGGCTCGTTAATTTATATTTTAGAAATGATATCACTTCGTATTGAGCCGAGAAACTTTGAAAATTATTTATATATCACTATTTCCTGTATGTCAATTTGCTAAACTCATTATCTAGTAACTATTTTTCCCAAATTACATGTTTTTATTCTTGTATTAAGCTTATATTTGTATTATAATATTAATTATGAAAAAATTAATTGTTCCAAAAAAATATGATAATAAAAAACTGAATAAGTTTTTAAAAGATAATATTCCAAATTTATCAGACTCTCTTTTCTATAAAACATTGCGTAAAAAAGATATAAAAATCAATGGACATAGAGTAAACCAAAATATAAGTGTATTTAAGAATGATGAAGTTTGTGTTTATATTTCAGATGAGCTCCTTTCTAGTAATATTAATCTAGATGTTATTTATGAAGATGATAATATAATAATTATTAATAAACCAATTAATATAGAAGTAACTGGAAAAGATAGTTTAACTGAAGTTATCCACAAACAATACATAAACTGTGGATTTTTACCTATGCCATGTCATAGATTAGATAGAAATACTTCTGGTTTGATTCTATTTGCAAAAAATCAGATGTCATTAGATATTTTATTAAAAAAATTTAAGAATCATGAAATTGAAAAACACTATTTAGCTTTAGTTTATGGAATACCTAAAGAAAAATCTAAGCAAATGGAAGCCTATCTTTTTAAAGATAGAGTTAAATCTATGGTTTATATTTCAGATACTTATAAAAAAGGGTATTCTAAAATTATAACTTCATATCATGTAGTAGAAGAATATTCAAATAATACTTCTCTTTTAGATGTAGAAATAGAAACTGGAAAAACTCATCAAATCAGAGCTCATTTAGCTCATATTGGTTTACCAATAATTGGTGATCGGAAAATATGGAATCAATGAAATCAATAAAAAAATGGGATTTAAATATCAAAATCTAAAAAGTTACAAACTTAAATTTAATTTTACATCTGATGCAGGAATTTTAAATTATTTGAATGGAAAAGAAATTTTATTACAATAATTGAAGCTTTTTTAAAACAATGAAAATAACTAATCCTGTTTAACCGCACATCATTTTTTAAAATCCTATGGTACCCCCTTTAGGGATACCCACCATACGGATTTTAAAAAACGATATGCTGACGCGGATTAGTTATTTTTTATTTATTAAAAAGCTTCCTTATATTTAACATTTTAATTAATTGTTGTACCAGTTTTACCCATTCCAATTACCGCTTCTTGAAGAGCACGCCATGTATTGCATCCTATAATTCCATCTACTGTAAGCCCTGTTCTTTGTTGATAATTTCTTACAGCTGATTGTGTCTTAGCTCCAAATATTCCATCTAATCCACCAGTTGAAAATCCTAATGTATTTAAATCATCTTGAGCAATACATACATAATTACTTATACTTCCTCTTCTTAGTAAAGGATATCCTCCACTTGTACAAGCAGGAATTCCAAATCTTTTATCAAAATGTACCCATGTAGGAGTTTGTGATAATGGTTCTACATAGCTCCAAATTCTTGCTGAGTTTGTTATTTCCCATAGATTTCTTCTACCAGCTAAACTTAAAGTTTGCCCCACATCAAATGCTGTACCTGCATAATGTTGGCTTTGGTTTCCATGTCCTCCTTCATATGGTCTTCTAAAAGCAAAACCTACAAAAATTGGTGCTCCATATATGTATCTTTGACTATTCCATGTTTGCATAGTTCTTTTTGTTGTCCAAAGAATATTCGATTTGCTTGACCCTCTAAATTCTCTTACTCTCAATGTTCCTTTTACATTATATGGCATTGGATCAGCTTCATTTCTAGTATATACTTCCATTCTATCTGTATCATTATTAAAAACTAAAATTCTTGCCATAAAAAAACTCCTTATTCATAAATTTTGTATATTATATGAATAAAAAGTTTTTTTGTTATTTATTATATACTTGCAATATTCCATCTTTCATTAAGTAAATCTGATTACTAATTTGCCTTTTTGCCGCCTCATAATCACCATTGCTTAATAATTCGTTTTTATCTTCATTTTGATATTCTTCAATTAATCTATTCATCTCTATTATTGATTTTTCATTTTCCGAATTTCCGACGATTAAAAAAGTTCTATATGGCATAGCAATTAAAAAATTATTAAAATTTTTTTCAATACATAAATCTGAGTTTTTATCCCAAAAATCATCAATTAATACTAATGATGTCCAAAAGTTATACATTCCTCTTTCAATTATTTGATCTGCATCAAATGGAATAATAATATCATCATTTTCATTTTTTCGTACCGGTAGCTGTTGATATATTTTAAAAATTCTTTGTTTCGTATTTTTAATTGCCAATTCTTTTAAATTGTCTAAGCTCATACCAACAGAATCAAAATCTTTTTTATTAAGCAATTCATAAGAATTATTTTTATTAATTACAAAGTATAATTCTAAATTGTCAATATAAGGCATGCTTACTTCTCTATTCTCATTATTTTTCCCTATTGCAATTAATATTCCATCTAAATTAATCTTCTTTTTAAAAAGCATTTTTTGCTCTCCTTATAACTAATTGCTTGTAAAATTTTTATTCTTCAACTTTTTCAAACATGTCTTTTCCCACTCCACACATTGGACAAACCCATGTATCTGGAAGATCTTCAAATTTTGTTCCTTCAACTTCTTCATCATATATATGTCCACAAATTGTACATCTAAATTTCATATAATTTTCACCCCTTTCACATTAAGGGTCGTATATTGACCGACCCTTACTTTTTTAATATGTTCAATTCTTATATACTTTTTGCAAGTTCTTCTAATTCTGTCTTTGTCTTATCTTTAACTGTAGATTCTATTGTAATGATTGGCTCAACAATATCAATGTCTTTCATTTCTTGTAAAATACTTTTCATTGTTTTTCCTGCAGATGGTGCCCACGATCCATTTTCTACAATTGCAACTTTTCTTTTTTGATAGTTTCTTGCTTTTAAGTTGTTCAAAAAGTTTTCCATTGGTGGAAATACTCCTGCATTGTAACTTGAAGACATTACTATTAATTTATCATATTGAAAAGCTTTAGCTACTGCAAAACTAAAATCTTCTCTAGTTAAATCTACAAAGTGTACATTCTTTTTTTGGCTTTTTAAACATTGTTCTAAAAATTTACCGGCTTCTAGAGTATTTCCATGTATTGAACTACAAGCTATTAATACTCCTTCTTCTTCTGGTTCATAACTGCTCCATTTAGAATATTTTTCTAAATAAAATCTTAAATTATCTTTTAATATAAACCCGTGAAGTGGACAAATCATTTTAATATTTAAATCTTGTACCTTTTTAAGTATTGATTGTACCTGGGCCCCATATTTTCCAACTATACCAATATAAAATCTTCTTGCTTCTTCTAGCCATTTATCTTCAGCTTTAACTGCTCCAAATTTACCAAAAGCATCTGCTGAAAATAATATTTTTTCTGTTTCTTCATATGTAAACATTACTTCTGGCCAATGCACCATAGGAGCCATATAAAACTTTAAAGAATGTTTTCCAATGTTTAATATATCTCCTTCTTTAACTTCAACTCTTCTTTCTGTTTCAATATCTTCAAAGAATTTTGGTAAAATTTTAAATGTCATCGCATTTCCAATAATTTTCATGTCAGGATATTTTTTCGCAAGAATACCAATATTATAAGAATGATCTGGTTCTAAATGAGATATAATTAAATAATCTACACCTTCACCATTTAAAGCTTTTTCAAGTTTTTTTAGCCATATTTCACTTACACTTTTATCAACTGTGTCAAAAACAACATTTTTCTCATCTTTTATTAAATAAGAATTATAACTCATTCCATTTGGAACTTTATACTGACTTTCAAATAAATCCAAATTTTCATCATTTACGCCAATATAATAAAAATTATCTTTAATTTTCATATTTGTAAATTCCTTCCTAAATAATTAGTCAAATGCTGTTTTAACTATTACTTTATATAATTATTACATTTTAAGCTTCAGGTTCAACAATACCATAGTTTTTACCATCTTTAAGTTTATATATTACACAAACTTTATTTGTTTCAACATTAATAAATGGTAAAAATATATGTGTAGGTCTTTCTTGAAGTTCAAGCATTGCATCTTCAGGCGTTAATGGTTTAATTTCGTAATAACCATATTTTAAAATTTCATTTACAATTTCTTTTTTAGGTGCTATATCTTCATTTAGTTCCTTAATAGAACCTTCTCTAATCATTTTTTCTTTTTTAGTTTTAGCTTTTCTAATTTGACCTTCTAATATATCTATAACTTTATCTATAGATGCGTACAAATCTCTTTCTTCTGATTCTGCTCTGTACATTTCTCCATTTGTGTCAACAACAATTTCTGCAATTTGTTCATTTTTTTCAGTTCTAATTGTTACTTCTGCTGAAGAATTTTCAAAATATTTGTCAATTCTTTCTAATTTTCTTTCTACATATTCGTTAATTGCATTTGTAACTTCTATTCCTTTTCCTAAAATTTTAATTTCCATAAGTCACTCCTCCTTCTTTTTCTACATTATATATGTAAATTATGTTTTTTGCAAGATAAAATATAATAATATTTTAAATTTGCGTTACATTTCATCAGCATACAAAATTATGTTAAAAATGTAGGGGCGATTTTAATCGCCCGTCTAAAAAATATTTTATTATATATTCTTTGATTTTTTTAAATTCTCCTTTATTTTTGGGCTATATTTATAAATCAATTTTGTCATATTGAATTTCTTATGTCATTTTTTCTTATACATCTCATACATTTTATATTTATTTATATTTTTGAGATTTTGCGGGCGATTAAAATCGCCCCTACAATTTATCTACATTCTCTCACTTCTAGCTAAACAATTTCATTATCTCTTCTTGGCTAAATTTACTAATAAATGATGTTTTAGTTGAAAGCATGTTATCTATTAAAGCTGACTTTTTTTGTTGAAGTTCATAAATCTTTTCTTCAATTGAATTTGAAGTTATTAATTTATAAACTTGTACATTATTTTTTTGACCTATTCTATAAGCTCTATCTGTAGCTTGGTTTTCAGCAGATTGATTCCACCATGGATCATAATGTATTACCATATCTGCTCCAGTTAAATTAAGTCCAGTTCCTCCTGCCTTTAGTGAAATTAGAAATACTTTTATTTCATCATTTTTATTAAATTCATCTACTAATTCGATTCTTTCACTAATTTTTGTTGCTCCTGTAAGTTTAAAATATTTAATATTTCTAGCAGATAATTCTTTTTGAATTATTTCAAACATTGATGTATATCCTGAAAATAATAGTAATCTATGTCCTGCTGAAATTGCATCTTCTATTATTTCCATACATTGATTTAACTTACTAGATTCACCTTTATAATCTTCTATAAATAAACTTGGATGGCAGCAAATTTGTCTCAATCTTGTTAAGGCTGCAAGAATCATTATTTGGCTCTTTTCAAATCCATTAATTTTTATCTGGTCTGCAACTTCTTGTTTTGCTTTAACTAAATATGACATATAAATTTTTTCTTGTTCTTGCTCCATTGTATTATTTAAAACAGTTATTGTTTTTTCAGGAAGCTCTGTTAATACCTCTTTTTTAGTTCTTCTTAATACAAATGGTTCAATCAGCATTTTTAATTTTAACATTGCATCTTTATCATCATTTTTTACAATTGGTGTTTCATATAAATTTTTAAATTTTTTATATTGGAATAAATATCCTGGCATTACAAAATCAAATATTGACCATAACTCTGCAAGAGAATTCTCAATTGGAGTTCCTGTTAATGCAAATCTTGTTTCACCTTTTAATTCTTTAATTGCTTTTGCATTTTGTGTATTACTGTTTTTTAAATATTGAGCTTCATCTGCAATTATGTATTTAAAAGTATAATTAATCTCTTCATATTTTTCTATATCTCTTTTTAGTAAATCATATGATGTTATAATTAAATCATATTTATTAATTTCAGATAAAACTTTTCTTCTTTCATTAGCATTCCCTGAAACAACTTTAACTTTTAAACTTGGAGCAAATTTTGATGCTTCTTGTAACCAATTTAAAGCTAGAGAGCTAGGAGATATAACTATACTTGTTTTTCTAGTGTCTTCTTTTACATAAGCAAGGATTATTGCTAAAACTTGCAAGGTTTTTCCAAGACCCATGTCATCAGCTAGTATTCCTCCAAATTTGTAATTATCTAATGTTTCTAGCCACTTAAAGCCATGTTTTTGATAATCTCTTAATGTTGCTTCTAAACTTTCAGGAATTTTTATTTGGTCATCTATATTGTCTTTTTCAAGATTTTCAATTATTTGCTTGTATTCGCTATTTTTAGTGGTTTTAGTAGTTTTGAATTTTTTCAACAATTCATTTAAATATAAACTTCTATTTACTGGTAATTTTATGGTATTATTCTTTATATCTTTATAATTAATATCCATTCCAGAAGTTAATTTATCCAAAAATTCAATGTCTTCATTTTTATCTAAATTTAAAAATGATCCATTTTTTAATCTATGAAATTTTTTCTTTAGTTTATATTTTTGCATAACTTCTTCTATTTCTTCTGGTGAAATATTTAATTTATTTAAATCTAAGTTTAAAAGATTGTTTTCTACTTTAACTCCTAAAGTACCTATTTTAGGTTCTCTTATTTGCTTTGTTTTAAAATTATCTGTAACCAATACTTCAAATTTTTGCATATAAAAATTAATCTCATCAGATAAAAAATTATATATTTTTTCATCATCAGGTAAAATAAATCTATTATTCCTAATATCTAGCATAAAGCCTGTTTTTTGAAAAATATTAAGGTTTCTATTTTCATCAAGCTCATTTCTTAATGCATTAATTTTGACATCTTGTAATATTGGATTAAATTCCTCGTCTCCATAACAAAATTTTACATCCATAATTAAAAAATCATCTTCATTAAAATCCAAAAAAACCTTAACTGCTAATTTTTGTGGTTTATATTCCTCTAATTCTTCTGGAAGAATCCCTGTAATTTTTATTGAATTCTTAATTTTAGGCATTACAACAGAATAAAAATCTTTTAAATCTTCTTTACTAAGAAACATTTCTGAAGTATAATTTTCTCTAAAAGATTTTATTAATTTTAAAACTGATTCAGAAAACTCTTTATTACATCTATATAATTTATTATTATATAATACATATGTATAATTTTTCCCATTAAATATATGTATTTTAAATATGTCAATATTAGGTTTTAAAGATAATTCATTTTCATTTAATTTTGTTAATTCAAATTCAATTTTTGGATTATCTTCTATAAATTCTAATTTTGAATTAGAATAATCATATGCAAACTGTATTTTTTTATTCTTTAATATATCAAAAGCTTCATCTAAGGTACTTTCTCCTAATGTTATTGAAGATTTATTTATAGAAGAACCATAATAATTATATCTATTTGTTAAACTCGAATACTTAAGTATCTCTGCATATTTTAAAATAAAATCCAAAAGGTCTCTAGAATCTTCATCAAAGTTTTCTCTAGAGTGGACAAACTCTAGTTTATCTCCATATTTTTCATATTCATTATTTGTTACTTTTGTATAAAAGTCTGTTAAGTCTTTTAATTTGTACATTCTTGTAGTACCTATTTTAAAGTCTAATTTCATACCATAAGAAAATTTATCATATTCTAATCTAGCTTCAATTTTAACTTTATTATTTTTTATATAATTATTTTGTTCTTTATTAATCTCTTCTAATTCATCATTATAAAAAGTGCTTATCATATTTTTGAAATTTTTATATTTATGATAGCCACTTGCATTTTTTTGATTATTAACAACCCTCTCGTTTTGAATATCATGATCCCAGAATTTTGTTTGCTCAAACCTCATTAATGTTGCTAAAATATGTTTACAAATACTGTAATTGTTAAAATAATCCATACATTCACAAGATGCAACATCAAGTTCTCCATCATTAACTTCTATATTTACTGTATAATCATCCATATTACCATTAACAATTGCTTCAACATTGAAATTGTCTGGATTTTGATAATCTGCTTTTATAATGTTTACTTTTCCGTGATTCAAAAGTTCTTTTGCTCTGAATCTTTTTGGTTCTCCAGCATCACTATATATCTCTTGTGTTAATATTTTATTTATTAACATATGAACTCCTTTAAAATGTATTTTGAAAATTCATTATACTATAGTTTTGCTAATTTTACAATACATTTGGTAGATTTTTTCCTGTATATCTGTAACCTATAAGAATTTAAAAAAGAACTATTCTACATATTTGCATAATAGTTCTCTTTTTATTATAATTATATATTATTATACTTTCTATAAGTCATATATATAGCACACGAAATAATTGATATTATTAATATTGCTACTGTAATAATTCTTTTTATTCCTGTATGTGGTAACTTTGAATTACTTTTAGTTAAATCTTCTACTACATCTGTCTTACCTCTATTTATATTATTTTCTGTGTTTGAGATTACATTACTATTTACGGTATTATTCATCTTTTCTGTAGCATTATTTGAATTCTCGGTTGTGTTACTTGTGCTTTCTGATGTGTTGTTTGTGCTTTCTGTTGTATTATTTGTGCTTTCTGATGTGTTGTTTGTATTTTCTGTTGTATTGTTTGTGCTTTCTG
>CAMZHI010000054.1 GCA_947306755.1 uncultured Clostridia bacterium
TATCATGAGTAATTGGTGTTAGTTTTTCTAAAATATCAATAAAAACTGATAAACTTATAGTTCCAAGTAAAGATTTTAATAAAAATCTTTTTCCTATTTTTAATGTTGCAAATATAAATAATGGAACATTTAGTATAATTATAGTCGTTCCAACAGGAAAGTTAAATAAATAATATAGAATTGTAGCAATTCCAGAAAAACCTCCTGATGATAATTCATTTGGAAGCAAAAAAAGAGAAACTGCAATAGCTATAATAAATGCTCCTAATATGGTTTCAATTATTTCAATTATTGAGTTATATATATTTTTTTTCATTAACAACTATATCTCCTTATTTTTTATTGGTCTCTTTTTAATTATGTATCATTTTCCACTTATATATGTGTATACTGAGAAATTTTTTAATATTTAAATATATAATTATTATCATTACTCATGGTAATTATATTTATTAATCAATTTCACTAGCTGTATAAAAAATGGAAGAGTGTTTTTAATACTCTAAAAACACTCTTCATTATTAATTATTCACTATTAATTGCGATGCGAAAGAATCGCACATTTGGTGTTCCCAGGCGGACTCGAACCACCATCGGTCGCTTAGGAGGCGACTGCTCTATCCTGCTGAGCTATGAGAACATTTCTGTTTGCTATTATACCAACTTAATCAAAAAAAGTCAAACAAATATTAGCTTAACTCTTGCAAAATCAAAAAATTCAAAGTATAATATATAGGTATTTAATTTGCGCCTGTAGTTTAGCTGGATAGAATGCAAGGCTACGAACTTTGAGATCGGGGGTTCGAATCCCTCCAGGCGCACCAACGACGTTTCTGTTCTAACTTTTTATAAATTATAGAACAGAGAGATACAAATATCATTCTAAACAGGATGGTATTTTTTTGTACCATCCAGAAAGGGTGGTGTTTTTTGATGAAAATAATAAAACAAGAATTACAATTTGAGGAAAGTCTAAAACAAAGGCTAGAATTTATATGTGAGTTTTCTAATGTTACTCCAAAGTTCATAAATGGCAGTATACGAAAGATTGAAAATACTAATCTTTCGTACATTGAGCCACATAGAGTAGTTATAAAAGACACAACATTTCTAGTATTCAATTATTCTAATGATGTGTATATATCCAATCTTTCTAAAAAGATTAAATTAACTGAATTAGAAGATTATTTGAAGTTATTATGACTTGTAATAATTGATATAAGTGTAAATAATTGACATTTCTTAAAATTGTGATATAATATTTATGTAAACAAAAAACGAATAATAGTAGAGTTTACTAAATATTAGGAGTTGAATTATGTTTTTATTAGAATTAGAAATATATTTAAAAATACATAAATTTAAGAGATGTCATTAGCATAATCTGTGCTTTTGATGTCTCTTTTTTGTTAGATTTATGAATGGAGGTAGTAGAAAAAATGGAAGAAGAAAAGAAAAAATGTGGATTGTATATGAGAGTCTCAACTGATGAACAAGCAAGGGAACGGTTTTAGTTTGCCAGAGCAAAAGGAAAGACTAGAGGATTTTTGCAAATTTAAAAATTATGAAATTATAGACTATTACCAAGATGCAGGAATATCTGCAAAAACTGGTAATCACAGACCAGAATTTGAAAGACTAAAAAAAGATATAAAATCTAAAAAGATAAATACAATAGTTGCTTTAAAACTAGATAGAATAACAAGAAGTATTTATGACTGGGAAAATCTTATTACTTTTTTAGAAGATAATAATGCCTATCTTGATTGTGCAAATGATGAAATTAACACTACAAGTGCTAATGGGAAGATGATTTCAAGGCTTTTAATGAGCGTTAGTCAAAATGAAATTGAGAGAACAAGTGAACGAACCAAAGTAGGAATGGCAGGAGCTATAAAATCAGGGCATATCCCACACGTTGCACCACTTGGGTATAAACACGAAGATAAAAAACTTGTAATTGATTATTCTACAAAAGACATTGTAGTTAGAATATTTGATTTATATTATAACGGCTACTCCTACCAGAAAATAAGTAATATTTTCAATGATGAAAAAGTACTAGGTAGAACTAATTGGCGAGATACCACTATTGTTACTATTCTTGAAAATGAAATATATAAAGGTGATTTTATACACGGAAAAAGGACAAAGCATCCAACTTTTTATGAAAATGTAGTAGAGCCTATTGTTTCAAAAGAAATGTGGGAAGATTGCCAAGTACAGAAAAAGAAGAATTCTAGAAGTTATAAAAGAACTCTAACATATTTGTATCTACAGAAACTAAAATGTCCAAAATGTAGCAGAATTCTAGGTGGAAAAGCAACCACAAAGAAAAATGGAAATGTATATTTTTATTACTATTGCCACGATTGTAAAATTACTTTCAAAGAAAAAGTTATAAATGACTACTTTAACCAATTTATAGATGAATTAACTGAATATGACTCTGTTGTAAATCAATTCTTCTTGCCTATGATAAAGCAAAAATTTGATGAGCCAAAGGAACAACTACAAAAAGAAATAGCAGAGCAAAAATCAAAACTTGAAAGAATTAGAAAAGCATATATAGGTGGAGCATTTGATTTAAAAGTATATAACGAAGAAAAAAGTATTGTAGAAAAGGCTATTGAAGAACTAGAAATAAAACTAAATACAACAGAATGTACAGAAGAATTAAGATTTACACCAAAAGATATTTTGCTAAAAAGAGATATTGATTTTATTAACAAACTAAAACTAGATAAAGAATATAAAGAAAGAACTAAAACTTGGAAAGACTACACAAGAGAAGAACAAGCAGACTTGATAATGAAATATGTTGATAACATAGAACTAGACTTTGTTGGAACAGAAGTAACAGTAAAACAAATAAATTTTAGAGATTCGATTTGCAGACCTTGTAAAGAATTATATGAAAAAGGATATATAGACACTACAAAACCAGCAATATTTGGTAATGTACTAGGAAATGTAAGATTTAGCAATTATCTAAATGAGAAAGAAGCCTCTGAAATTATAATGAGATTAAGGCAATTTTATGATGTTCACTATGCAGAAGCCACTTATTACGTGCAAGACCAAGTATTTTACTTTAATTTCAAAGAAGACAATTCTGCTATTGTTAGAGTATTTCCTCTAAAGAACTATTATAAATTAGATCCAGATAATAAAATGGAAACATACCAATTTGGAATACTCTATATAAATGAAGAAGATAAATTTCAAATGCAAGAAATAGATACAGCCTTTGACTACATTCCAGATGAAAGTAACACAAGTGTAATTTATACAAAAGAGCAGGCACCAGTTCCAATAAAAGTAAAACCAACAAAATACACAGAATAAGATTGTAAATTGTGCAATAAAAAATTATTTAGTAAATTATGGCTCATTCTATATATTCTATATAATATATAGAATAGGCTAATTTAAAACGAGAATGGGCTAAAAAACAAAAATAATGAAGAAGATGAATAATTTCACTATAAAAGGCTGTAGACAAAAAATTTCAATAATTATGGAGATGAGAAATAAAAAAATAAAATTTAAAAAATATAAAAATGGAAAAATATGTAAGTAAAATGCACCGAATTTTGTCTCAGCAAGCACTGAATTTTGACTCCCGACATTTCGTACTTGCTGTCCAAGCAAGCACTGAAATTTGCTACACGCCAAATTCAAATTATGGGATAAAATCCCAATCCCTTTTTATGCTTATAGAGGCTAAACTTATGGTATTACCACCTGAATTACAAAATCAAATTGCATTGTATTTATTTAATAATATAAAATTGGAAAATTAGTAAAATAAAAAAATTAGAATAAAAAATATGTGAAAAAATAAAAAAATTTTTTAAGATTTTTCTTTAAGTATGTAACTTTACGATACATTTACAAAAACACTATAACAATAAAATCCTTTTTTATCAATAGGTTTTGACAAAAAAATTAAAAATATTTTTTTGCCAAAATGGGTATATTGTTAATAAGCGAAAATGCAGGTCAATCCATTGATAATAAAGGATTACATAGATTATATAATTTTTCGTAAAGTTACATACTTCACGAAAATGGAGAAAAGAGGTGAAAGTATTGATATATAAAGAAAAATAGGTGATTTTATTAGAATAACATTAAATTGATTTTACAAAAATGCAATTAAAAATGATTGCAAAGTAAATTTAGATATGTTAAAATGTTTTTAGACATATTTGTAAGTTTTTAATATTAAAATATTTTTATGTCTTTTTTACAAAAGACAAAGAAAGAGAGAAATTTTAAAAATGGAAAAATCAATTAAAACACTGAAAAATAGCGAAAAAGCTATAACTTTAATTGCGTTAGTAATAACTATAATCGTCCTTTTGATATTGGCAGGAATATCAATAAGCATGTTATCTGGAGATAATGGGATTCTACAAAAAGCAACAACTGCAAAACAAAATACGGATAATTCTCAAATCCAAGAACAAATTAATTTAGCTTATCATGCTTCATTGGTGGAAGGACAAGGAAAAATAACAGAACCATCATTAGAAAGTGAACTAAAAAAAGAATTTAATAAAGATACTTTGGATGAAGGTTGGTTAGATAAAACAAGCGTAGAAGGAAAATGGAAAATAACGATAGATAAAGTATCATTAGAAGTACCAGCTGGGATAGAAGCTTCTGATAATAAAATTACAATAAAAGTTGGAACCACTAATTTAAAAGATGTTTCAAATTTAAGTACATTATATGGAGAAACAACTGACTATATATCAGTAGATGAAGTAAATTGGCAACTATTCTATGATGATAATGATTATATTTATTTAATAGCAAGTGAGTATGTACCAGTAGATACCCTACCAAATGAATTAAAAAAATATCCAGAAGGAGATACGCCTAAAGTTGCAGGCTTTTATGAATATACCGAAACAGATCCAGAAACACATACTTATGCATATACTGGAACAATAGTGGAAACAGGAGAATGGAGTAAAGGAACATCATCAAATACATTTACAGCCAATACGGTTATAAGTTATATAACAACAAATTATTTAAAATGGGTAAATAGTAATGTTGGAAATACAACAAATAACTTAAATATGAAAGCAGTAGCATATATGATGGATACAAGCAAATGGAATAATTTTGCTGGAGATGTAAAGGGAGCATATGCAATAGGCGGACCAACATTGGAAATGTTTGTGTTATCATATAATGCAAAACATAGTGAAAATCAATTAGGAACCTATGAAACAATAATTGATGCAAGTTCAAATTCAACAAATGGAAACGCAAATTCGAGCGGTTACAAAGTAAAAGTTGGTTCTGGATCATGGACTGACATTGGAGAGGGATTAGATACAGGAAATATGTGGATACTGTCATACAACTCAGATACATATGGATACTGGCTATCTTCTCCATCAGCTATTGCCCCTGAACAAGTTATTACGGTTATGGAATACAGGAATGGAGGCACTATTTTGGGGAATGGATATAATAGATATGGTTTTCGCCCATTAGTCGCAATTCCAAAAGCTTGTTTAAAATAATAATAAAATAAATTGATATTTGTATAAATATCAAACGGTGCCAAAAGTTGTAAACTACTACTTCAACGGCACCAAAGGTGGATTTACTCGAACTCGTAAAAAGCATTGATATAAGCGAGTTCGAAGTAATCCAAAAATTGAATATCATATCATTTTAAAAAGTCAATTTACATTGGCTTATTTTTTTATTTATTTTATAAAGACTTCCATAAAAATGGATTTTGCAAAAGCAAGAGTAAAACTAACTAAAAAAATGAGAATTGAAGTAAAATATATGAATGAATTATCAAGACAAGCAGTTTTATTAACTGAAAATAAAATTGGTTCATTAGGCGATTTAAATGCTTTTAGAACTAAATTAGAAGATGAAGTAAGAATTTTAAAAGGAACTAGAGAAAGTTTACAAAGGAAGAAGAGAAAGTCTATGAATCAAGAAGATATAGATAAAATTGATGAAGAACTTAAAATACTTGCTCCGAAAATAAAAAAATTAAATACTGATATTCAAAATTGTTATAAAATTGAGAAACGTACTATTTTGTGGCAACAAGAATATGATAAAGCTATGAAAAAAGAACAAGAACAACAAAAGCAAAATGAATTAAATCAGAGCAAAAAGAAATCAAAAAAATATTTGA
The DNA here is from genome assembly GCA_947306755.1 of uncultured Clostridia bacterium. Taxonomy (GTDB): domain Bacteria; phylum Bacillota; class Clostridia; order TANB77; family CAG-508; genus CAG-269. The sequence goes on from CAMZHI010000054.1 coordinate 6,188, forward strand.
GGTAATATTTATAAAATTGTAACAAAAATAAAAATATATGATATTAAGAGGTTTGATGAAAATATTACAAAAATATTACAAAAAAATAATATAATTGTAACAAAACCTCAATCCCTTGTTACAGTATATATATTGTATAGTTTTAGGGGATTGACAAATGGATTATCATAAAATAAAATGATATGTAAATAACAAATTTTATGATATTTAAATGTTGGAGGAATACAAATGTTTAATAATAAGATTAAAAAAACTCTAAAAGCTAGTAATGGTATCACTTTGATAGCTTTAGTCGTTACAATCATTGTCCTTCTTATACTTGCTCGGAATTAGCATTTCAATGCTATCTGGAGATAATGGAATACTTCAAAAGGCAACAGATGCTAAAACAGGAACAGTAATTGGTCAAGAAACAGAAGCTTTATCATTAGCTTGGAATTCTTGTATAATAGATAAAACAACTCAAGATGAAACTATTACAACTACAAAATTAAAAAATTCTATACAGAATAATGGATACAATAATGTAGATGTAACTAAAAGTGGTGATAAATTTAAAGTTACATTTGAATCAGGAAATGTATATACGGTAAAAGATGATGGTACAATAAAAAAATATGAAAAAGTTGAGCCTACAGCTATATATGCAAAATTATATACGGATGGAACATTGATTTTAAGTAGTACAGATTATACTGATACAACAAGAACAGTAGCTGAAAATGGAAATTATGGAGATGTATCTCAAAAAACAGAATTTTATGCTAATGCAGGAGGGACTTTAGTGGGTGATTATCCAGGATGGATAGATGAAAACATATCTTATCCTGCAAATGAAAAAATAAATAGCGTAATAATAAAAGATATAATTGCACCAACAAGTACTTCATTTTGGTTTTCTGGATGTAGTAACCTTACTAGTATACAAGGTTTAGATAATTTAGATACAAGTAATGTTTCAGATATGAGTGATATGTTTAACTTTTGCTTATCTCTAACAAGTTTGGATTTAAGTAACTTCGACACAAGTAAAACTACTAATATGGCAGAAATGTTTAGAGTTTGCAACAAGTTAACTAGTTTAAACGTTAGTAGTTTTAATACATCAGAAGTAACTAATATGTGTGAGATGTTTAGTGGTTGTGAACAATTATTAGATATTAATGTTTCATCCTTCAATACAAATAAAGTTACAGATATGCGTGGTATGTTTAGTAGTTGTGAACAATTATTAGATATTGATGTTTCATCCTTCAATACAAGTAAAGTGACAGATATGAGAAATATGTTTGCTGCATGTGGTGCATTAGAAATTTTAGATTTAAGCAATTTCGATACATCGAAAGTTACAAATATGTCAGATATGTTTCGTAGTGGTAATCATATCATAAATGGAGTTCGATATGGAGAATTCGTTGCTAGAGTTATTATTGGTTCAAATTGGAATCCAGCAATGACCGAATCTGCCACAGGATATAATGGAACTTTTGAAGTGAAAAACAATTAGTTGTTTTTTTTATTAATGAGATACTATCCAAGTATCTCATTAATTTCTATCTTTCGAATTACATATCTTTTTCTTCTTTTTCAACATCTAGTAATATATAATTTTCTCTTTCAAAATCTCTAACTAGCTTATTTCCATCTGTAATATCAAATTTCTTAAGTGTTCATTTTATAAAGTTTGAAGGGAAATCTTTAAACTCAAAATTTTTCTTGACAAAGCAGAAAAAAATATGTTAAATTAATTATATTAAATTGAATTTTATAAAGTGATAAATAAATGGTGCGATTTTTCGCATACCTGACTACTAATCGCACCAAAATGTATATTTTTTATGTATTGCTTATATAATATATATCACAAGCATTCATTCGTTTTAAATATGTAATTTTTTCTAACTTTAATTCATCACTTATTGCTTTTAATATGCTATCGTTGTCTTGCCCCTCATTTATAAATACTATTATTCCTTTTGATATGTCTTTATTCTCAAAAATTTTATTTATATTCTCATTGCTAGATTCCATATCTTTTGCAACATAAGATTCATTTATTACTGAAAATAATAAAATATCATCTAAAAATCTATTATTATTAGAATTAAACCAATATACTGTTGGAACATTTAATTCATTTCGAAGTCTAGATACAATTTCCTTTTTATCACTATATGTTACTTGAGGTTCAATTTTAAATACAAATGGCGAAATCAGCATTAATAAAAGAAATGCTAGCATTATTTTTAATGTGCTTTTTTTACTTATAACTGTTTCTAATAATTGATTTAATAAATAAACAGTAACTACAAATATTAATGCACATATAGGCATAATATATCTTAATTCTATCCATGGTGAAGATATAGCCACTAGAATAAAGTAAATTATTGTTGGTAAATATAAAATTTTAAAGTATTTACTTTTTTCTGTTTTTGTATCAATATTTTTTATTTTTTTATATATTAGTATTCCAATTATTGTAATTATAATAATTGTTAATAAATTATTAAATGTATATGTATGTACAACTTTTAAATATGATAATAATTTTGAAATTGAAGAAGGCCATTTTGTAATATCTGTCAAACTACTAACAACTCCTCCTCCTCTGTATCCAAAAAACATATGTTGAATAGAGAAAGGAAATATTATTAATGATATTATTCCAGCTATAACTAAAGTAATTGTATAATTTCGAACTATCTTTGTTTCTCTGTCTGACATATATTTTAAAACAGTTAACACATATAAAACCACTAAATAGAATAAAAAATAATAATGTGTCAAAGAACCGATTGTCGCTATTATTCCTATTAGTATTAAATTTTTCTTTTCATATTTATCATAAAACTTCATATGTAAATATGTAATTATTAGTATATTTAACGTTGATAAAGCATACATCCTAATATAAGTTACATTTGTTACCGAAGCAAGTGTTATTGAAGAAATAAATGCTAATATTACTGCTTTAATTTTATGATTAGACTTTCCTTCAAATAATTTTTCAAGAATAAGATAAATAAAAACTGTTATAAATACATATATAATAATATTTAAAATAATTCCACTCCATTTTGAAAAATGATTTGGTGTAAATGACATAGCAATTCTTAATAATAAATAATATAATGGAGGGTGAACATCATTTTTTTGATTAATATATACTTGTTTATACTCACCCATTTCATCATCATTTACCGTTAAATAATCTTCATAATACTCTTTATTATGCCACATATTATAAAAATCTTCATTGTCTTGTATTTCCACTTTATCATAACTAGCAAGTCCTAAAGAATATGCCTCATCCATATGTATATATGATTTATCTATTCCAGCTTTAATATATATTAATGACTGCAATATAATCGCTATTATCAACAAAATTTTAATTTCATATTTACTTGAAAACATCTCTTTATTTTTCATTTTTTAAATTCCTTTTTTATTCATTTTCTTCTAAATGCTCTGTAATATATGTTTTTCCGCTTATGGTTT
>CAMZHI010000055.1 GCA_947306755.1 uncultured Clostridia bacterium
CGGCTTTTAAAACACCTTTTCCAAGATATCTTGATTTGTCTCCATCTCTTAATTCAACTGCTTCAAAGCTTCCTGTAGATGCTCCTGAAGGAACCATAGCAACTCCCTCTGATCCATCTTCTAGCACAACCTCAACTTGTACTGTTGGATTTCCTCTAGAGTCTAATACTTCTAAGGCTCTAACTTCATCAATTTCTAAATATTGTTTCATTTTGAAACTCCTCCTTTAAAATTTTTTATATTTTGCTAAAAATATCATATAGGTATTTTTAGTAATTAACAATTTTACTAAATCATAACTATTTGAATACATAAACAAATCAAAAACGAGTACAATACGTAAAACTTTAGTTAGGTGGAAAAGAATTAAATTTTGGCAAGGCAAAATCTTACGCAAAAAGCGGAGTGCACATGAGGTACATTGCTGAGGCTGTTCGAACGCTAGTGAGTTACAGCCTCAGTATGCCTTGTGCTGAGCATTTTTAAGTAAGATTTTAACGTAGTCCAAAATTGTAATTATTTTTCACCGCTAGTTTAATATTTGATTTCTATTATTCTTCTCCTCCTTCAATCTCTTCTCCTCCTGTTTCTTCGCCTTTAGCTCACGTTTTTGCATTTTTCTTTCTTCAATTTCTGCTGCTCTTTGTTCAAGTTCTAATTGCCTTGTTTTTTCAGCTTCAATTTCTCTATCAAATCCAACTAAATTATTAGAAGTTTTTAAATATAAACCTGTTTGATAAACTTCTCTTTTTTCTTCTTTATTTGGATCATAATATTTATCAAGTATTTTTCTTTCTTCTTTTAATTCTCCACCAAGATGTAAATATTTATATCTCCAAATTACATGCCTTACATAGCTCGCATATTGTTCTTGAGAAATACTATCATAAAAATACTCAACTTTAAATCTATTATGTGCAATAGAAATTGTAAGATATGTCCATAAATCTTGTTCTGTATCAATAAAGTCTTGTCTTAAATCTTTTATATGGTTATATAATATATCTACAATTTTAAGGTATTCATCTTCATTTATATTGAATTTTTTAGGAACTTCATATACATTTACAGGCTTTTTTCTAAGTATTGTCGTTTTTGGTAAATAGTAAAAATACATCTCTCCAGTCTGAACATCGCCTGCTCTATCAATTACAGAAGCATATAAATATATTTCATTCCATTTTTCTGGAATTAATTCAAATAAACAACTTTGTATTTTTTCATATTTATCTTTCATATTTTTGGTTGTTCTTAGCATTATTTCATTTGCCACAAAAAAGTAGCTTATCCTCCTTATTTTTCTATAATACTAACACCTGTCATTTCTTTTGGTTGCTCTATTTCAAGTAATTCTAAGATTGTAGGAGCTAAATCACATAATCTACCATCTTTTAATTTCATATTTTCTTTTTCTGAAACTAGTATTAATGGTACTAAATTTGTAGTATGAGCAGTATGTGGTTCTCCTGTTTGATAATCTATCATTTGCTCACAATTACCATGATCTGCCGTGATTATTAAATTTGCTTTTTGGCTTTCAATTGCTTCATATATTCTTCCTATACAATTATCAATTGTTTCAACCGCTTTAATTGCTGCCTGTAAGCTTCCAGTATGACCAACCATATCTGGATTTGCAAAGTTTAATATAATACAATTATATTTTTTTGAATTTATAGCTTCAACTACTTTATCACATACTTCGTTTGCGCTCATTTCAGGTTGTAAATCATATGTTTCAACTTTAGGAGATGGTACTAAAATTCTATCTTCTCCATCATATTGCTTTTCTTCTCCACCATTAAAGAAGAATGTAACATGAGCATATTTCTCTGTTTCTGCTATTCTTAATTGTTTACCACCATTTTTGCTAACAACTTCTCCAAGTGTATTTACAATTGGTTCTTTACTAAATGCTATGTGAACATTTGGCATAGTTTCATCATAACTTGTAAAACATACATAGTATAAATTCATTTTTTTTGTTTCAAATTCATTAAAATCAGGATCTACAAGAGTACGAGTTATTTCTCTTGCTCTATCAGGTCTAAAGTTATAGAAAATAACTGAATCTCCATCTTCAATTGTAGCAACAGGATTATCTCCATTTGTTATAACTGTTGGTTCAACAAATTCATCAAAAACTTCTTTTTGATATGAATTTTCAATTGCATTTATACTACTACCTGATTGTATCCCTTCACCATTGACCATAGCATCATATGCTTTTTGAACTCTTTGCCAACGTTTATCTCTATCCATACTATAAAATCTACCAGATAAAGTTGCTATTTTTCCAACACCTTTTTCCTTCATTTTTTCTTCAAGTTCTTGAATATAGTTTTCAGCTGATGCTGGTGGTGTATCTCTTCCATCTAAAAAACAATGTACATAAACATTTTCAAAATCTCTTCTTTTTGCAAGTTCCAATAAACCATACAAATGTCTATTATGGCTGTGAACTCCACCATCTGATAATAAGCCTAAAATATGCAATTTTGAATTATTTTTTTTGCAATTTTCAATTGCATTTATAAGTTCAGCATTTGCAAAAAAATCTCCATCTTCAATAGATTTAGTAATTCTAGTAAGCTCTTGGTATACTATTCTACCTGCTCCTATATTTGTATGCCCTACTTCTGAATTTCCCATTTGTCCTTCAGGTAATCCAACTGCCATTCCACTAGCTGATATATGACATGTTGGATATTTATTCATAAGTTTATCTAAATTAGGTGTGTTGGCTTGCTTAACAGCATTTCCTTCTACTTTTGGGTTTTCACCAAATCCATCTAATATCATTAGCATTGTTAATTTGTCATTCATTTTTTGCTCCTTTTCTATTTACAATTTACTATTTCCGCAAAAGACTCTGCTTTTAAACTTGCTCCACCGATTAATCCTCCATCAATGTCTGACATGCTTAAAAGTTCTTTTGCATTTTCTGGTTTCATACTTCCACCGTACTGTATTATAACTCTTTCAGCTATATTTTGTCCATAGGTTTCGACAATTTTCTCTCTTATTTTTTTACATGCTTCATTTGCATCTTTTGATGTTGCTGTTTTTCCTGTTCCAATTGCCCAAATTGGCTCATATGCAATTATAGTATTTGCAACTTGTTCTTCAGTTAATCCATCTAAGTCTTTTTGTGTTTGATTTTCTATTATTTCAAAAGCTTTTCCTGCTTCTCTTTCTTCTAAAGTTTCTCCAACACAAACAATAGGTTTTAAATCATTTTCAAATGCTGTTTTTATTTTTTTATTAACTGTTTCATCTGTTTCATTAAAGTATTGCCTTCTTTCAGAATGTCCAATTATTACATATTCTACTCCAATCGATTTTAACATTTTTCCTGAAACTTCACCAGTATAAGCTCCTTTTTCTTCATAATGCATATTCTGTGCACCTATTTTTATGTTAGTTCCCTGTGCTGTTAGCAAACTATAAAACAAATCTGTATAAGGTACACATAATACTACTTCATTTTCCGTGTCCTTAACTAATGGCGCCAGCTCCGTAATCATTGATATTGCTTCATTTGGAAGCATATTCATTTTCCAGTTTCCTGCAATTACTTTTTTTCTCATAAGATTATTTCTCCTTCTTTTATACATTTTTTTCAATACTGCGGGCGATTAAAATCGCCCCTTCATGTTTAATTTCAAGTGTATTGTTAATAATTATTATTTAATAATAAATCTTTTATTTTAAATATATCTTCTTTTGGAGTTGATGCTCCTGCCATAATCCCTACACTTTTGATTCCATTAAATTTATCTAAATTTATTTCTGTTTCATTTGAAACAAAAAGAACATTATTGCAAAAATTACAAGCTATATCATATAACTTATTAGTATTAGAACTTCTTTTATCTCCAATAATTATCATTAAATCAACTTTTTTTGCTATTTCTTCTGTTTCTTTCTGCCTAATTTCAGTTGAAGGACATATAGTTTTTTTTATTTCTAATTTAACATCACTATTTATATTATTTTTTAATTCTTGAGCAATTTCATCAAATTTTTTTGAGCTATGAGTTGTTTGTGATATTAGTAAAACTTTCTTTTTATTATTAATAATATTTAATAATTCTGAAATCTCCGTTTTATTCTCTATAATACTATAATCACTTCCAGCTCTACTTTTAATTCCTATTACTTCTGGATGATTAGCTTTGCCTACAATAATAATAAAATAACCTTTTTTTGAATATTCATCAGCTAAATTTTGAATTTTCAATACACTTGGACAGGTTAAATCAATAAGATTAATACCCATTTCTTTTGCTTTTTTGTATACAGATTTAGGCTCTCCATGTGCTCTTATAATAGTATTTCCTTTTGATTCCTCTATAGTTTTTATAAAACATATTCCTAAATTTTCTAATTTATCTATAACATTTTGATTATGAACCATTTCACCCAAACAATATGTTTTATTTTTTTTCACTTCTTCTAATGCCTTATTAACTGCTCTTTGAACTCCATAACAAAATCCTGCGTTTTTTCCAATTATAATTTCCATTTAGCATCATTTCCTTTAAATCATATTTAATATTTCTTTTTTTAAAACCTCTACAATTTGATTTTGTGGGATTTTTTTTATGATCTCTCCTTTTTTAAATAAAACAGCCTCATTTTTTCCACCAGCAATGCCAATATCTGCTTCTCTTGCTTCTCCTGGGCCATTAACAACACACCCCATAACAGCAACTTTAATACTTGATTCAATTGTCTGTAGAAAATCTTCTATTTCTTTTGCTATTGGGATTAAATCAATTTGTGTTCTTCCACATGTTGGACAAGCAATTAGTGTTGGTGTATTTTTGTATAAATTACAATCTTTTAAAATTTCTTTAGCAACTCTTATTTCTTTTATAGGATCATCAGATAAAGAAACTCTAATTGTATTTCCAATTCCTTCTCTTAACAATACTCCAAGTCCTATACTAGATTTTACTGTACCACTAAATTCTGTTCCTGCTTCAGTTATCCCTAAATGTAAAGGATAATTAAACTCCTTACTAGCTAACTCATAAGCCTTAATACATAAATCTAAGTCAGAAGCTTTTAAAGAAATTACAATATCATAGAATTCTAATTCTTCTAAAATATCAACATGTCTTTTTGCACTCTCTACCATAGCCTCAGCAGTTGGTTTTCCATATTTTTCAAGTAAATCTTTTTCAAGAGATCCAGCATTTACTCCTATTCTAATTGAAATCTTTTTATTTTTACATTCATCAACTACTGCTTTTACTTTTTCTTTTGAACCAATGTTTCCTGGATTAATTCTAACTTTGTCAACTCCAGCATTAATTGCTTCTAATGCTATTTGATAATCAAAATGAATATCTGCAACAATTGGAATATGAATTTTTTCTTTAATTTGTTTTATTGCTTTTGCATCTTCTAAATCTAAACATGCAACTCTTATTATCTCACACCCTGCTTTTTCCAAATCAAGAATTTGATTTACAGTTGCATCAATGTCTTTAGTTTTTGTATTACACATTGATTGGATACTTACTCTATTTTCTCCACCAATTTGAACATTTCCTACCATAACTTTTCTTGTATTTAGTCGATTCATTTTATTCCTCTTTCATTAATATATTAATTATCTAATAAAGCTTCTATTCCTGGTAATTTCTTTCCTTCCAAGAATTCCAATGATGCTCCTCCACCAGTAGAAACATGTGTCATTTTTTCAGCTACTCCTGCTTTTTGTACTGCAGATGCAGAATCTCCTCCACCTATAATTTTAACTGCATTAATATTACCTAATACTTTTGCAATTTCATTTGTTCCAGTAGCAAATTGTTCAAGTTCAAATACACCCAATGGTCCATTCCATACAATCGTTTTTGCATTATTTAGTTCTTCAGCATATAATTTTACTGTTTCTGGGCCAATATCTAATCCTTCCCATCCATCTGGTATTTCAGCAGATGGAACAATCTTGCTTTCTGTTTCTGGAGTAAGCTCTTTTCCAATTCTGTTATCAACTGGAAGCATAAATTTAATACCTTTTTCTTTAGCTTTTTCCATAAGTTCCATTGCTAAATTTATTTTATCATCTTCACATAGTGAATTCCCAACATTATACCCTAAAGCTTTAAAAAATGTATATGCCATTCCTCCACCAATCAATATTGTATCTACTTTATTTATTAGGCTTTCAATTACTCCAATTTTATCAGAAACTTTTGAACCACCTAAAATTGCCATAAACGGTCTTTCAGGGTTTTGCAAAGCTTCATCTAAAAACTTTAATTCTTTTTCGATTAAGAATCCTGAGACAGCAGGTAAATAATGTGTTACACCTTCTGTTGAAGCATGTGCTCTATGGGCTGTTCCAAATGCATCATTTACAAATACTTCTCCAAAGCCAGCCAATTTTTTACTAAATTCCGGATCATTATCTGTTTCTTCTCTATGAAATCTTAAATTTTCTAAAAGTAATATTTCTCCATTTTTTAAATTATTAGCTTTTGATATAGCATCTTCTCCAATTACATCTTTTGCCATTATTATTTCTTTATTTAATAATTTTGATAACTCATTTGCAACTGGAACTAAAGAAAATTCTTTTTTAAATTCTCCTTTTGGTCTTCCTAAATGAGAACAAAGTGTTATTTTACAATTTTGCTCTAATAAATACTTAATAGTTGGCAAAGCTGCAACTATTCTTGTGTTATCTGTGATGTTTTGATTTTCATCCATAGGAACATTAAAATCACATCTCACTAAAACCTTTTTGTCTTTTAAATCAATATCTCTAACTGTTTTTTTACTCATAATCATTTTCCTCCTTTTTTAAAGTAAGAAAAGGCTAGAAACTAAAGTTCCCAACCTCCTCCTTTTTTTATTTTTATATAACATGTTTTATTCGTAAATTCAGAAAAGAATGGTTATATTGCTAGGCAAAATTTTGCGCAAACGCCGCAGCGTACTTTGTGTACGTGAGGACGTTTAAGTAAAATTTTAACAACGCAAGATGACCATTATTTTTTGAATTATTATCTAAGTTCTGCAAAGTATTTAATAGTTCTAACCATTTGTGAAGTATAAGAATTCTCATTATCATACCATGAAACAACTTGTACTTGGTAGGTATCATCATACACTTTAGCAACCATAGTTTGTGTTGCGTCAAATAAAGATCCTTCTGTAATTCCTATAATATCTGATGAAACAAGTGGTTCTTCTGTATAACCATAAGATGGATTAGCAACTGATTTCATATATGCATTTATAGTATCAACAGTAACCTCTCTATCAGTTTTAATTGTTGCAACAAGTATTGTAGTTGAACCTGTTGGAACTGGAACACGTTGAGCAGATCCAATAAGTTTTCCATTTAATTCAGGAATAACTAAACCAATTGCTTTAGCAGCTCCAGTTGAATTTGGAACTATATTTTCAGCAGCTGCTCTAGCTCTTCTTAAATCTCCTTTTCTATGTGGTCCATCTAGTACCATTTGATCTCCAGTATACGCATGAACAGTTGTCATTATTCCAGATTGAATAGGTGCAAAATCATTTAATGCTTTTGCCATTGGTGCTAAACAGTTTGTTGTGCATGATGCTGCAGAAATAACTTGATCTTCTGGTTTTAATATTCCTTCATTAACACCAAAAACAACAGTTGGTAAATCATTTCCAGCTGGTGCTGAAATAACAACTTTTTTAGCTCCTGCGTTTATATGTGCCATAGATTTTTCTTTTGATGTATAGAAACCTGTACATTCTAACACAACATCAACATCTAATTCTCCCCATGGAAGATTATTTGCATCTGGTTCTTTATATATTTTAATAGTTTTTCCATCAACTGTGATTGTTCCTTCATCTTCATTTGCTGAAACAGTATCAGCTTTATCATATCTTTTCTGACAAGAATCATATTTTAAAAGGTGAGCTAACATTTTAGGACTTGTTAAGTCGTTTATAGCAACAACTTCATATCCTTCTGCTCCAAACATTTGTCTAAATGCAAGACGTCCAATACGTCCAAAACCATTAATGGCTACTTTTACTGACATAATTAATTCCTCCTTTAGCATACAAAATATGTATGTTTTTGTTTTATATTTTACCCCTTTCAAGGCAAGTTTATTCTATAACAACTTTAAAATTATTTCAAGGGGTTTTATATTATTTTTATTTAAAAGATTTTCAATTATATAGATAGCATATATATTATTTTGAAATTCCGCGTAAGGCGAACAGCTCGAACGCATACTGCCATTGTAACAGGCAGAGCCTTAACAATGGACAGCAAACCGGAGCGAAGCGCAGGGCGACTGGAGAAATCGACATTGTAGCTGAATTTTTCGTTAGAAAAATTACAGGTACATAAAGATTTCGACACCAAGGAATTGAAAAATAATATATATGATATCATATTATTTTAATTCAGTCTATTAAATCTTTAATTACTTCCCCCGCTATAATTAACCCTGCTACAGAAGGTACAAAAGAAATGCTCGCAGGAACTTGCTTTGTTGTATTATCTTTGTTTAAGTTCTCTCTCTTTATAGGTTGCTCTTTTGAATAAACTACTTTAAGATTTTTTATTCCTTTTGTTTTTAATTCTTTTCTCATTACTTTAGCTAATGGGCATATGCTTGTTTTATAAATATCTGAAACTTCAAATTTTGTAGGATCTAATTTATTTCCTGTTCCCATTGAAGAAATAATTGGAATATTCATTTTATTTGCTCTTACAACTAATTCAATTTTAGCAGTTACAGTATCAATGCAATCTACAATATAATCAATTGAACTGTCTAAAATCCCTTCTGTTTCAGGCATAAAAAATTCTTTATATATTGTAACTTTTGCATTTGGGTTAATATCTAAGACTCTTTGTTTGGCAACTTCAACTTTAGGTTTTCCAATTGTACTATGTGTTGCTATGATTTGTCTATTTAAATTTGTAATATCAACTTCATCTTTATCAACTAAAATGAGATTTTGAATTCCAGCCCTAACTAATCCCTCTAAAACAAAAGAGCCTACTCCACCTATTCCAAATATTGCTACTTTTTTGCTATGAAACTTTTCAACATTTTCTTTTCCGATTAGCATCTCAGTTCTTGAAAATTGATTGTTCATTGTAATTTTACCCTTTCTCATTAATTCTTAAATTTTCTTATAAAAAGGCTAAATATATTATTAGTAATTATCAATAAAGAAATTCCTTTTACCGCCTTGCTTATACTCTATCACTGTATCTATATTAACATTCTTTGAACTATTAAAAATATTCATATCAATTGTTTTATCTTCTTCTCTTAATTCTTT